>CAMPGJ010000081.1 GCA_946885425.1 uncultured bacterium | reverse complement strand
AAAATCCTCAAGAAATTACAAAACAAACCGATATCATCATCTCCTCAGTAGGTAAGGGCAATATCATCACAGCTGACATGATCAAACCAGGAGTATCACTCATCGGTATTGGAATTCATCGAGGTGAGGATAACAAACTTCACGGAGATTACGACGAAGACCAGGTAAAAGACATCGCGGGATATTATACCCCCACTCCAGGAGGTGTAGGACCGATAAACGTCGCCATGCTTCTTGATAACCTCATCACCGCCGCAGAGCAGGCATAATTAGTCTTCAAGTCTTCGTGTCGAAAGTCTTCAAGTGCTTGATGACCTGATGACTTTATGACTTGATGACTAACGAATGAGATCCCCCTTACAGACATACCTTCATAACCTTGCTAAAGTGCGGTATGGATTCTGCACAGTCACTGGGCAAGAAAATTGCCGAAAAAAAATCAATTGTTGGCATCATTGGCATGGGATATGTTGGACAAGCCATAGCTGACCTCATCGCTGCCAAACATTATGAAACAATTGGCTTTGTCCGCTCAGAGGGGCGTGCAGCGACAATAAATAAGCAAAAACATGCATTTCTTAGCGCTACAACGGATACATCCCTCCTTAAAAAGTGCGATGTTATCCTGATTTGTGTACAAACACCCATAGATGAAAAAAAATCGCCAGATTTACAATATTTGAAGAAAGCCGCCTCCCAAGTTGCAACGCACTTACGAAAAGGTCAGCTTATCATCATCGAGAGTTCAATTGCTGTAGGCACAACCAGAAACATAGTTTTGCCAATTCTTAAACAATCAAAACTGAAAGAAGATGAAGACTTTTTCCTTTCTTTCTCACCTGAACGGGTAGATCCGGGTAATACACATTTTTCGCTGAACCAGATTTCTAAAGTCGTGTCCGGACTGGACGAGAAATCACAACAGCTAGCTGTCGCTTTCTATCAATCATTTATCGATAAGGTTATTCCTGTCTCATCACTGGAAACCGCCGAGTTAGTAAAGCTCTTTGAGAACACTTTCCGGTTGGTCAATATCAGCTTAGTCAATGAACTAAACACCTACGTAAAGAAAAAAAATATCAATATATGGGAAGTCATTACTGCTGCAGCAACCAAGCCATTTGGATTTTTAGCCCACTATCCCAGTCCGGGAGCAGGAGGGCACTGTATCCCTGTTGACCCATTTTACCTGTTGGATGACGCAAGAATACAAGGAGTCAACTTAAATCTGGTTGAAGAAGCAGCCAGGATAAATGATACACAACCCAAAAAAGTTGTCGGACGGGCACTAGAAATTCTTATGAAAAAAGAAGATTTTCAGGGTGATTTTGTAGAAGAATTTTTTCCCAGGCACTACTCGGCACAAGAACAGTATGAAAGAGAATATGCATATAACTACGCTGGACTAAAAGGGGGAAGAAGCTCCCATAAAGGTGCTGACATATCTCCTGCATACAACATTTTACTCCTGGGGCTCGCGTATAAACCAGATATTGATGACATACGAGAATCTCCCGCGTTAAAAATATGGAGACAATTGGAAGAGCTCGGATGCACCGTTTCATATCATGATCCATATGTTCCATCATACAATGATAAAGTATCACAAACACTAACCCCATCATTCATCCAAAATCAGGATCTGATCATTATAACCACGAACCATAGTATGCCCGACTACAAAAATTTAGCTAGCTACGGCGTCCCAATTCTTGATACCCGAAATGTCTATGGTAACAACACAGCAGCACATATTTATGGTTTGTAACACCATCTCTCCGCTACGGTCGAGATGACAATTTCTATGGCCAATATATTAGTAACCGGTGGAGGAGGATTTATTGGAATTAATCTATGTAAAAAGCTGCTTGACCGCGGAGATCACGTGGCGGCCATTGATAACTTCATCACTTCAGACGAAGAAAACAGCAAACCCCTCCTTACACACCCCAATTTTACCTTAATTAAACATGACATCACAAAACCAATGGAAAATGAATGGAAAATGGAAAATAAGGTAGACTCGGTCTACCATCTCGCTTGTCCCACCGGTGTTCCAAATGTCATAACCCTTGCTGAAGAAATGATTCTGACATGCTCAGTCGGTACCAAAAACGTCCTGGATATTGCTAAAGAACATAATGCCAAGCTTATTTTTACCAGCTCTAGTGAAGTATATGGTGACCCGGAAGTTTTCCCACAAGAAGAAATATATACGGGCAATGTCGATCCACATGGCATCAGAAGCCCATATGAGGAGGGCAAACGCTTCTCAGAGAGTTTAGTTACGATGTATGTCAGAAAATATGAGCTGGATGCCCGGATCGTCCGAATTTTCAATACGTATGGACCGCATATGTCTCTGCATGATACCCGAGTCATACCTCATTTTATTAATCAAATAAAAACCGGAATGCCAATTGCAATCTATGGGAATGGCTCACAAACCAGAACTTTTTGTCATGTAGATGATCTCGTAAACGGATTGCTCCTCGCTATGGACAAGGGAGCAGCTGGTGAAGTCTACAATCTAGGCAGCGATGAGGAAATAACCATAAACGATCTTGCAAAACTAATAATCCGTCATTGCGAGAAGCAGAGCGACGAAGCAATCCAATCCACTAATGAACGCGCTGACCAAATTCAATATATTTCCAACCCCATCGAGGATCACCACCGTCGCCTTCCATCGCTTGAAAAAATTAAGGCATTAGGGTGGAGAACTCAGATAACCCTTGAGGAGGGATTGAGGAGGACATTGCAATGGTATGGATTCTAGGTATTTTAACACTCACCGGCATCAATTTCGCTCTCTGGCTCATTATCGGGCTGATTCGATATATCTATGAACTCATCATCCCTCCAATAAAACAAATAGAGCCGGGCAAAAATGAGATAGAAATCAAGGATGTAGCCGCTGTCGTTCCTGCACATAATGAAGAAGAAACAATCCAACGTGCTCTTCAAGCACTTTTAAAAATCCTTCCTCCCAATCAAATCTACGTCGCCAATGATTTTTCATCTGATAAGACACTGGAGCTTGCATACAAAATGGGCGTCCGGGCGTTGGATATCAAACCTAACCGCGGCAAAGCACGGTCTCTCGTCTACATCATGAATGAATATAATTTATTGAATGAATACAAAGCAATCATCATCAATGACGCGGATTGTGAGATTGATAAGAATTATCTCAAATATGCTTTACCATATTTCAATGATAAAGAGATAGCGGCTATCGCTCCTCATGGCGTGACACGATGGAAAAACTATAGATTTTTTGAAGAGTTTTTTATTGCCTACAGAATACGTCTCTGGCGCATCATACAAGTATGTACAAGATTTGGCCAAACCTGGAAATTTACCAATGTCAGCTTCATCATTCCCGGCAGCCTGCCGCTTTATCGGACCAGTGTGCTAAAAAACCTTGAAATTGACGCCCCGGGACTCATCATCGAAGACTTCAATATGACGTTTGAGGTCCATAAAAAGAAGTTGGGGAAAATAGCTTATCATCCAAAAATTTTTGGATTCCACCAGGATCCGCACTCCCTTCCCGATTATATTAAACAAGTCCAACGATGGAATGTAGGCTTCTGGCAGACCGTAAAGAGACATGGAGTCTGGCCGAGCTTTTTTTGGCTTTCCACAGGTTCCTTTATCATAGAATTCGTTCTCTTTAGTCTATTTACGTCGCTGCTTCCGGTAATACTTGGTTTGTTTATCGCAAATTCATTCCAACCAATTGATATCTTTCATTATACCGATCTCAAATTTACTGATCTACTAATCGGCGTCTTCGCAGCAGATTATATTCTCACTCTTACCGTGGCAATCCTCGAAAGAAAACCAATCATGCTCGTCTTCGGTCTAGGATTCATCTTCCTCCGATATATCGACTCAGTCATCTACCTCGGGTCCATCATCGAAGCTTTTACCCGAAAATCCTCAGGCACTTGGGAAAGCCCGAAGAGGAGGAAGAACTACTAGTTAGGGGATAGGGTTTAGGGGACCTTTTCCCCCTTGAGAAAAGGGGTGGCCGCAGCCGGGGGATTTTTCTTGCCGCAGCAACACAGCCAACCTTGTCATTCCTGGCCGCGAACCAGAAATCTATTTTCTTGCCGTAGCAACGTCCTCCAACAATGTAGCAATTCAACAATCGTCATTTCTCAATTCTCAATTCCATCCCAAATGGCGGGGTCTTCTCCTCCCAATCTCCAAAGGAATGCGCCTCCCAGTCCAAGCCGCTCTGCTAGCTCAATACGCTCTTTCACGCTTTCGGCATTTTCAAACCATACGACGTGCTCTCCGTCTTCTGCTTGAAATTGAAAATAAGGACTTTCGGCTCGTTCATCCCATTCTGCTTGTGCACCATACTGCCGCATGAGTGCTTGCACCTCATCATACGTCACATCATTTTCAATACCGGAATACCTACCATCTTCATTTCTTTGCCATATTAACCCAACTAGCCCTATACCCAAAAATATCTTTTCTCTGGGCACTCCCTGCTCTTCAATCGCATACTTCATAACATTTTCTATCCAATCCATAGACCCCGCCGGCCCTGGCTGGGATGAGGTCGTATGTTCCAGGTACGTCATAAAATATAAATGATCAGCCGATTTAGCAATCGCTTCTAAATCCTGGGCCACAGCGCCATTATCTCGCTGTGCGTCTGACGTCCTGCCATGAATAGCTACACCTAACAACTTGTTTCTTGCGTGTAGTGCGTCTGCTAGCTCACGGATGAAAATAGTAAAATCTTCTCTTTGTGATGCTTCCAAAAGTTCATAATCGATACTGATCCCATCAAAATCCATCCGCTCTGTCAGCTCTAGCAAATCATTGATGTGCTGTTGTCTGTCTTCCTCAGTTTTGATAACCGTATTAACCCTACTGGTATCCCAGTTCTCCTCATCTGAATTGTCGTCATCCAGATTGGTGATGATTGGAAAAAATTTCACATCATGACGATGGGCATATTCGATTGCTGATCTATCTACATTTGCATTCCGGTAAGTCCTGACATTACCCATGGAATCCAGGTAATACCAAAAGAACGAAACATAGTCCACCTGATCTACATGCTGAATGAATGAATCCATTGCCCGTTCCTGATCCCATGAAGGAATGGAGGCCAAAATAGGTAATTTTTTATCCATCTCTATTTGCTGTTTTTCCGGCACCAAATCCATAACCTTTATAAAAAGCAATAAAACAAATACCAAAATTATTACTGTAATAATGTCACGAAACATATGGTTACATGGTTACATGGTTACATGGTTACATGGTTACATGGTTACATGGTTACATGGTT
>CAMPGJ010000080.1 GCA_946885425.1 uncultured bacterium | reverse complement strand
GTCATTTGCAGCAATCTGTGACCACCGGATATAGATAGCCTCATCAGTAAAAATAGGAAGACCTAAAATATTATAGAAACGAGTGACAAAGAAAAGCAGAAGAATCCCGGCAAATAAGAGAAAGGTTGAGTAATTCTTTATAAAACTCATATGCTCAGATTATACACTTTCCAGAGCCTGTTTGGAAAGTCAGAGACAGATAGCTTCAAGATTTTTGTAAAGCAGAGCGGGATTTGATAAGGAAGCTATGTCTGCTTGTGTAGAGATAATAACCTCCAACTGCAACTACGGATAGTATACCTGCCGACATATATATGTTGGCTAAAATCTGAGGTACAGGATTATCCCAGTTTCCCAGATAAAGATAAGGTACATAAGTTAAAAGAGCCGCAAAAGAAAGAATCATGGCAGGGATGAAAATATAATAACGATGAGCAAGGAAAACAGCAAATGTCATAGGCACAACCAGATACCATGGCTGAAAAGTTGTCCGCATCGATGCCACGATAACTGTCAACGTTAAGAGCAGCACTGAACAGCCTACTATCATGGGCCATGATATTTTTTTGCTGTTTTGCAAGAATGGAACCACAAGAAATACCGGCACCAAAAATCCACTTGCAAATTTAATCCCTATGGAAACGATCAATAATATCCATGCAAGAAAATATCTTTTACTGATAAGTAAATAGAATGCCCACAATGCAAAAAACATCATGACAATATCCAGATGTGCTGATGTTAGAGATTCAATGAGAAGCAGCGGGTTTAAGCCAAAAAACAAAAGACCAAACACTTCCCTCTCAGGAGAAATCTTTTTTAATATTTTCCCCACGAAATACAAGCTGCCGACAAATCCACCCAACATCAATAATTTGAAAAGAAAGAAGGTTGGAAGAAATAGATTCAAACCAACAAATGAAAGCGGGACAGTCAAAACAAGCCAGAGCGGTCCATATGGAAATACCCTGTGCGTCCAATGCATAAAGGAAAGCATCGGATCCTGAGGGTAATCAAGAGCTTTCTGGACATAAGGATTTTGATGATACTGTGTCACTATTTTGGCATCAAATAAATAATTAAAAAAATCATATGAAAAAGCGTTATATGAAAACGTCAGGATGACGGCTGAAGCAATAATAATTTTCCAAGCGCCTGATTTAGTTATTTTTTTCTTGGCACTGTAAAAGAGAAAAGCAAAGTAAAACAAGTACATAGCCATAAGGAGTACTATGTATATACCCGCGGAAAGTGGTCTATTAAAGTAACCAATATACTGAAATGACTTTTCCAGTTCATAGAGAAAAGCATAACGCGAGATAACCAAACCCAAATCTATTTGTGTAAACGAATATAAAAAGAGCAATACAATTGTTGTAATATAGCCAACTAAGAGGACTTTTAAATGCTTCATAAATATTTAACGAATGGTTCTAAGGATACATGGTCTTATGGTTAACCATTAGCCATATAGCCATATAGCCATATAGCCATTTCGCACCCTTCTATAGATCACGGTATTTCCCATCCATCGTATTCTTCCTGATTTTAAAAAGTTCAACAAGGCCTTGAATTGAATCATTGATTGGATTTACCCGCCTTGTTTCTACATAGAGCCAGCTCACAGGCACTTCCTTAATTTTATATCCAAGTTTTTGGGCGAGATACAAAAGCTCTACATCAAAGCCGGCAGATACACTAGATCCTCCAACTTTATGAAAACCATTATGGAGCTTATCAATCTTGGGAAATAATTTTTTTGCTGCTTCTCCACGGAACATCTTAAACCCGCATTGAGTATCTTTTATCCCATGCAATCCTACAATCATCGACCGTAAAAAAATCATTCCTGTTCCCATAATTGCCCTTGTCCATGGAGCGCCTTTACGGATGCCTCCACGGGAACCTATCACAACATCATACCGTTCGAAATGTGGAAACAATTTATCAATCTCTTCAATTGGCGTTGCCTGATCCATGTCAGTAAAGAGGACAAACTCTCCTTTGGCCTGAAGAACACCTTTGGTTACAGCACCAGCTTTCCCGAAATGTGAGATTTCAATAAGTCTAAAGGAAGAATTTTCTTTCGTAAATTTTTTTATAAAATCGGTACTTCCATCTGTAGAGCCATCATCAACTACAAGTACCTCATAGGGAAACTTCTTCTTATCTAGAAAATGCTTGACCTTATCAAGCACACCTTTTTGCAGATTCGCCATCTCATCGTAACAAGGAATGACGACGGACAGGAAAACATTACTCATACTAGAGCATTATACTAAAAAACTAGCAACTGAACA
Source organism: uncultured bacterium (assembly GCA_946885425.1). The sequence goes on along the minus strand of CAMPGJ010000080.1, from coordinate 3,069 downwards.
AATGAAGAAAACCTTGCAAATTGTTACAATTTGATTCAATATAAAATTATGGCGGAACAAGGTGAAAATATTCATCCACCCAAACAAGAAAAGAAATCAGATGTAATTGCCAATTATCCAGATGGCTTGGCATTTCGCGACAGACAAAGAAACGTTACTGTCCTTCCTGATGCAAGACAAAGAGAAGGAGATACATTTAAGGAAAAATCCCAGGTGCATGAAAACGATTTCCATGAACTGGCATACGATCATGCTGAGAGTAAAGAAGAAGATAAAAAAAATCAGCATGAATCAGCAGAATTGGCGCGCAAAATTCTCAAAGAATTCAAAGCCGGCAATCACAAACCTATTGGTACAGGTTTTGAGCTTGAAGGAACTCTTTATGATAACAATGGTAATCTCTTGACCGTACATGATGAAGAGAATGTCACCTTTGATCTTATTCCTCCTGAAGCAGATCGAGCTCAGCTTGAAGTTGTAAGCGGTAAAACAGACAATGGTGAATACCCAAGCTCTGCACTAGATATTGCAAAAGTATTAGGTAAAACTGTTCAGCAAGGAGAAAAAGTCGCAGAATTACGCAAAGGCAACTATGTCATCGCAAGTGTTCCTGAAGGAGGATCACCTGAGCAATTAGGTCTAACAGATCATCCAAAAATTATCAGCTCTTTCGAAAGAGGTCAGACAGGCGTTTATGATGGAGCACCACAAGAAACAAAAAATATTGCCAAAGAACTTGGCTTGGACAAACAGGTGCCATATAACGGAACCCATGTGCATACAAGCAACCCTGAATTACCAAATGGAAAATTTGATGCAAGAGCCGCCTACGCTGCAGGAATACTTGAAACGACACAGATGGCACAAGTGGAAAACTTTATGCTTGCCAACACAAGAGATTATTTGGGCATGCATATGGACAATATGAAAGATGTTCGATCCATAATGAAGAGAGGTCTAATTGGAGCGCAAGACACTAATCTACCGAATAATTCTTACTCATTAAATGAAAATGCAATAGAAGCAATGCGATCTGGGATTGCCCACCAATTCTCCCGCGGTGAGAGTAATAAAAGTGACGATGACGAAGCAGCTCCGGTCAAAGGACAGCATGATAAGGTAAGGATCATGAAAGAATTTGGCACTGTAGAATCTGTGGCTGGTTCAGCAAACCCTGACCTACGCCTTATCATGGCTCACGTGTATTTCAAACAACTGACTCGTGTTCTTTCCTATAAAGCCCTTGAAGCGAATGGTGGAGATGAATCAAAAGTTATCACTTATTTGCAAAATGACTATAAAGATGGGAAATATGGGTACCTTTTTGAGGAGCTTAAAACAAAAGAAGCACCCAACAGCAGCTTTGAACAAGACCTTAGATTTAATGAAGAAGGTTTTGAAGCAAAGGGTAATAATGATAAAACCTATGCTGAACAGATCCAGGATATCAGAGAGATTGTCCGGGATCTTGGGGATGAATTTCCAGCATTTGAACTACAGGCACAAGTTGTCGATCACGTTCTGGGAAAAGTTGCAGAGCCAGCTCAACGTGGAATAGGTCTCTCTCAGTACATGGATGTTGATTCAGGCATGAAGAGCGGGATTGTCACTGATTATAAATTCGGTAATAATATTCCTGAGAATATCAGGGTACAAGCAGAAGGAACAAAGAAACAAATGCAAAAATTACAAAAAGTAGAAACTGACCAGGATCTTCTCAAATTCTTCGGCATAGGTAGAGAGAAAGCACTCGCTACTCCCCGCAGACATGCCGACAAACCTCACTCACGAAGGAAGTAAGCTGCCTGATGTTTTTTGATCTAAAAGCATCTATAATATATCAATGATAAAAAAACCCCAGAGCATCCAAGCTATTTATCTCTACCTTGTACTCGGAAATACCTTGGCTGCTTCTTTTATTTGGGGAATTAATACTATTTTTCTTCTGGATGCCGGGCTGAGCAATTTTCAGGCTTTTCTGGCAAATGCCTTTTTTACTGTAGGAATGGTCGCCTTTGAAATCCCTACAGGGATTATCGCTGATACCTACGGACGCCGCTTTTCTTATCTTCTGGGTTCTGTAACACTTGCCATTTCAACATTTCTTTACCTTTATATGTGGCAAATCCATGGTCCTTTCTGGGGATGGGCAGCATCTTCAATCCTTCTGGGTCTAGGATTCACTTTTTTCTCAGGAGCACTCGAAGCATGGTTGGTTGACGCGCTTCACGCAACTAATTTCAAGGGTACTCTTGATAGTGTTTTTGCACGGGGACAAATTGTAGGAGGCGGAGCGATGCTCCTGGGTTCATTCATGGGTGGCGCCATTGCCCAGGCAACCAACCTCGGCGTTCCTTATATACTCAGATGTGCTGTGCTGCTCTTAAATTTTGGAACTGCTTTTTTCCTGATGAGGGATCTGGGATTTACTCCCCAACCATCAAAGCATCCTCTCAAAGATATGAAAAAGATTCTTACCAATTCGGTAGACCATGGATTGAAAAATCCTCCTGTACGGTGGATAATGATTGCCGCTCCTTTTACTGCGGGAGTGAGTTTTTACATTTTCTACGCACTTCAGCCATTTTTGCTCCAACTTTACGGAGATGAAAAAGCCTATACTATCGCCGGACTTATTGCTATGATTGCCGCTTCCGCGCAAATGGCTGGAGGATTTCTCGCACCGCAGATACGCAAACTCTTCAGTAAAAGAACACACGCACTTCTACTTGGGGTTCTCTTGACATCAATTATCTTATTACTTGTTTCATTTACCAACAACTTCTGGACTGCTCTTGTTCTTATATTCCTATGGGGATTACTATTCGCATCTCTCATGCCGTTGCGTCAGGCCTATCTCAATGGCAACATCCCATCACAACAGCGCGCGACAGTACTTTCCTTTGATTCACTCATGGGATCAAGCGGAGGCATCTTCACCCAACCAATCCTTGGTAAAGTCGCTGACGTTTACAGCTACTCCACTTCCTACATGATTGCAGCCTTTATCCAAGCCGGCGCTCTCCCCTTCATCTACCTAGCCAAAAAACAAAACTCCAAAGCCGACCC
>CAMPGJ010000079.1 GCA_946885425.1 uncultured bacterium | reverse complement strand
TTGAGGTCTTTCCCAGTCCTTTTGGACCTGTAAACAAAAACGCGTGTGGTATGGATCCCTCTGTACTGAAAACAGATAACAATTTTTCACGCACAGCAGTACTATCTAAATCTGAAATCTTTTGAGGCCTGTATTTGCGGTAGAATACCATAAAGATAAATATCCAATATACAATGTCAAATATCTAATATCAAATGACAAGAGAAAACGTATCTGGATATTGGATATTGGATATTTGTCATTGGATATTAATCTATCATTCTACTCGTGGTGCAACCCGAGTAGGTGTAGCATCCCATGACGGACTAATTCCTCTACTCTATCATCTACCAACATATCCTGCTCAGACGATTCTTTAATAAGTACTGGGTAGGAAATAATAATGTCACCTAACCGTGTCACACCTGGTGGCAAAGGCGCTTGTTCACCTTCCGCAAGTGGGAATGAAAGAATATTTGTTGTCGTATCCTTATCACGGTACTTTTTATTGAGAGCCTTCATCTTGCGATCACCCACAATAGCGATAGATACTTCAATATCGCTCTGAACTTGTTGCTCTTCCAATACAGAAAGAATAGCAGATTTTATACGCTTTCTATTTACTTTATATCTGCTTTCAACGTAGATAAGAATATTTGTCATTAATTCGTACTATAGAATTTCATTCTTGATGCTTCTTCCTGCTTCAGCTTTTTCTTTAATTTTTTTGCAAGAGATGGCTTAAGATAAAACTTTCTGCGTTTTGCCTCTTGGACGATACCTGCATCCATAACTTTTTTTGAGAAAGTTCGGATAACCTGTTCATCTGATTGTCCTGGTAATTTTTTGACATGTACCATATATAAAAACACCCCCTCTTTGGAAGATTGCTAAAAAGTACTTTCAGCAATTTTAAAGATTAGAATTCTTGATGTGTGAAGTGGGAACACTTGAAATTGAATATTTGAAAATTCGAATAATTGATCAAAAAATCAAAAATTCAAGCTCTCAAGAAATCAATATCAAATAAATCAAAGACATCCCATGTCAAGAACTTCTAGTACTCTATTGTACTCCAAAACCCTGTTTCTGTAAATACTCGGGAATTTGAGAAGTTTGTAAGAATTCATTGACTATAGGAAGTAAAATATGATATCTCATGAGTATGACAATCGAAACTGTTCCAAAACAGCCAGCATATGATTATTCATTTGATAAACAATTCAGAAAAAGACGTAGCATGGAGGTAGGCAGCAAATCAGTTGACTATCTTCTTATCTGTCCACCGCCTGATAGAGTCACCTCGGATGTACCATTAATTATTGCTCCGGGATTTACAGAAAATCCTGATCTCTTAAAGAAAATGCTTAAAAAAGAGTATGACGACGGACGCTCTGTTTTTACTCTCTCTTACCCCCGTCAAAAATTAGATACGGAAAGCAATGGACTCCCACAGGCACAAGATCAAAAGATAGAAGTAACGCTAGCCCTCATTAATCAAGCACGCAGGTTCAATCCTGATAATCCTGATGAAGAAAGAATATCACAAGGTAAAGTGGATATTGCAGGGCGCTCAGATGGGGGTGTCAACGCAGCACTTTCAGCAGTAAAACGCCCAGAATGGATCGATACGCTTACCCTCATTGATACAAAATTAACTGCTTCGGAAAATCCACTTTCACTTACGGAGCGATTTTTTGAACATGCAAAGCTGGAAGGAAAAGAAATTTTTAAACACCCTCTTAAACAGACTTATCTTGTACATGGTATTGAACAGGCATTTAACTACGTTGCACGACACCCTAGCCAATCAATTCAAGAAATTGCTGCTCTCGCACACACTGATATCAGAAGAGAGCTACCCAGCCTCAGAGAAAAAGGCGTACTGATCTATGGCATCCATGGATCGGGTGATAGCATTTTTCCTATGCGCGATTTACAAAAAGGTGTTGCAGAAGCAGGAGGCAATCAAGAAGATCCTGAAATCCTGAAAAAAATAGGATTATCCAGAAAGGATACTAAATCAACAAACCAACCCAAGATATTATTTGACGGGTTTTATTCAGCTACAGACAATATTGGCCACGCTTCTATCTACAATAATGACAAATATATAAATTTAATAAGCCATGTGATAAAAGCAGCAAGAGCAAAATCCGAAAAGAATATTTAAAGCTATATCGCCTCTGTTTGACGTAGAGGTCCTGTTAGATGGATATGAAGATGGTTGACATATTGTGCTCCCCCGCCATTGACAGTGACACGATACCCTTTGTCTGCTAATCCCTCCCGCTTAATCATGTTTTGTACAACCATAAATAATTTCTGGAATAATACAGGTTCCTCTACCAAAAGAAGCTCCTGGACATGCTGCTTAGGAATAATCAGCAGATGAACCGGTCTAACAGGATGAATATCTGGGAATACAATGACGTCCTCATCCTCATAAAGAATTTTCGCCGGAACTTGCTTATCTCTTAATTTACAAAAAATACAATCCATAAGATGCGAATTTCTACGAATCACACTACAAATCTACCACGAATCTACAAATTATATTATAAATATTTGTAGCCAAATTCGGATAAAATTTGTTGCAATTCGCATGTCATACATTTTGAACTACTTTTATTATCTCACTTAACGTTAATTTGGTGGGCCTCATCTTGGGATTTTTCGGTGAACCATTTAAAAGCATTTTATTGGAAACATGCAAAAACCATGTTGCCTCAGGGTCAATCTTTTTTAATTGTTCATACACAAGAGATAAATTAGCTCCTTTATTTTCCTCCTGATCAGGTAACGCCTTTATACGCACATACCCTTTCCGTGGATCTTTACGTACTACCAAAACGTATCCTTTTTTTTGTGCCAGCTTAAGAACTGTATCATTCAGAGTTTCAAATCCCATACCTGGTCCAAACCGGGTATCAAATTTCACACCCTTTTCAGTGATTTCTTTTTCAGCCCAGATTCTATTCTCAAATTCAGCAACAAATGCATTAAGGCATTGCATCCCAAACTCAAGATAGAGCATATCTTGTCCTGGTTTTTCATATTTCAATCCATCCAATAAGCCAAGAAAACTGAGTTCATAATGATCTGATGCTGCATCTGGCCAAAACACTTCCTTGAAATGATCTGTCTCTACAATGATTTTGATAACTCGTGAGATAGCCTCACTATGCTCTGAGCGCAGTGGTGTTCCTGTCTTTTCTAAATTTTTTCGCACATAATCCCACGTTAAAGATGCAGCGGAAACATTTCTATCCTGTGTCTGATGATGGTCAAGAGGCATGAGACCTGTATCAACATGAATAATCTCATCTGCACCTACAATCACAATTGGATCTTCATCCACACTCATGGCTTTGGGTTCCTTCCCATCTAACCGTTGTCCCGCCGGGACAAAACGAACCTGTGCTTCCTGCCATCCTGAAAGATACTTTTTCAGCAGCCATGTAGAGCTTATTGCGTCCCAATCAGGAGACATATGTGTGACGATGACCTTCATAATAAGTAGTATAGCATAATCCCACTGGGTAACCAGTTATCGGTTTTCAGTTATCAGAAGTTAGTCTTTCAGTTTTCGGTTTTTCGGTCTGAGTAACTGAAAACTGAAATCTGAAAACCCGATAACAGAAGACTAAGCTACTGGCATGTCCCGTACATAGCGGCCCATGAGGGAATTGGACGCCCAACAGAAGCAGGAGCAGAATCTTGGCCATTACCTGCCAAACCACTTAGTCCATCGAAATAATTATCAACTTGTGTCATCGCAAGCGATTGCATCTCTCTATCACCAATTGCATTTGCATGGATATGATACGCAAATCCTTCATCGGGTGAACGTAGCCAAGCGGCAAATCCTGCTAAACGAAGCGCTCTTACGGCATTATTCCTTTGAGTAGTATCCATATTGTTCACGCTAATATCTACAACACCTCCACCATCATGTGTACCGGCACTTGCAGCAACTCCTGTATTATAACTTCCCTGTGTCAAACTAAATGGAGTAGGTACATCCAAAGGTTCTGCAATGCCTTCAGCTATTTGCAGCATATTCCTCGTACGTACGTTAACGGTTTTTCCACCATATTGTACCCTTGTATAATCATGGGCCGGCTCAGTAGCCATCAACCCCCCACTACAAACACCTGTAATAGCACCACCTGATGGAGGACTTGTAGGAGCTATAGCAGTAGGTTGAGGCTGATTCCCTCCGCCCTGCTGACCACCAGCAGGAGGGTTAGTTGGGACAGGCACATCGGTTGGTTGGGGCTCATCGGTTGGTTGAGGCTCATCAGTTGGTTGAGGCTCATCAGTTGGTTGAGGCTGGCTTCCTCCGCCTTGCTGTCCACCATTTTGCTTCGGACATTTTAACTTCTTATATAAACCATGCTTGTGTTTCCATTTTTTCCTTCTATGTCCATGACGGTTTGCCTGTATATCATCAGCCGCTCCTATACTATTAGACCCAATACCATCAGCCTCACATGTATCACCCGTGAGCTGTTTTAACAGATCCTTTAACTTCTCAAGCAATTCAGCAAGTTTAGAATTATCAGTAGTTTGCGTATTTATACCCTCACTAACCGGCAGCTGATTAACCGGTTGCTGAGCACTTTGAGTAGGCACATTCTGTACTGGTTGCTGACCCTCAACAGTAGGCTCTGGTGAAGGGCAATTGTTATTCACAACACAATCGCCAATGGAGGTAAAAGGTGGCGTTACCTGAGGAGTTTGTGCATGCTGCTTGTAGATGCTTTGTTGTCCAGCAACATATATCGCTAAGAAGAGCGCAGGAACAAGGAAAAGATAAATTAATTTCTCTTTAGACATATTAACTTGTCTCTATTAGGTTAACAAACTTATCAGCAAAAAGTCAAATAAGAATGGTGATACCTAAAGAACTCTTGACATTCTTTATCAAATATCTGATGATTAAATTAGAGAAAATTATGGATCCTAAAGCCCTTACTAATCTTGATCCAAAGCTGAGAGAGACATATGAGCGTGTTATGGGAACAACAAGCCCTGCTGCTGCCATGCCAAGTCCTACTCCAGAGCCTACTCCTACAGTCGCGGATGGAGGAACTCCAGCTCATGCAGCAACGGATACTGCCCCCACAGCTAGTGATACACTCTCACCAGTGACACCCGAGCTCTCTACCCCTCCTATACAGCCGCCGGTTAATCCTTGGCAAACACCTCAACCAGCTGGCACTACATCAGCTCCTAATCCATTCACTCCAACCGGGAGTCTCCCATCACCAGCAGCAGTAGCAGGACAGGCAAAAGAAAGCTCCCCTTTGCTGCGTATACTCTATATCATAGGAGCAGTCGTCTTTTTCGCCGTCTATACAATATTTTGGATCAAAGTTTTTAAACTACCATTCCTCTTCTAGAATAATAACTACCTTTTCCTTCT
>CAMPGJ010000078.1 GCA_946885425.1 uncultured bacterium | reverse complement strand
TAATCGGAGAGTCCTTCTTTCACACTTTTGAATGCTAGGGGGAGATTGAGGACTTCATTCTTTGGAAAATATTGGTAGCTGGAGATGTCGTCTGAGGGGGTGGGGTTACCTTTTGTTATTCGTGCGGAGACTACAAAACCAATTGTGGGGATTTCAACTCCTTGGTAAACATACAGATCACTATATGTTCCAATTATCGATTTTACTTCAATCTCAACATTAAGCTCTTCAAGAATTTCTCTTTTTGCAGATTGTTCCAGATCTTCATCAGGATCAATAAATCCTCCAGGAAAATCCCAATACCCTTTTTTGGGATCAATTTTCCTTTTGACAAGTAGGATTTCTCCTTGTTCATTTTCTATAATGACGCCGTTGCATGGTGCCGGATTGATATAATGATGATGGCCACAGCTGGAACATATCAGGAGGCGAGGGCCTTCGACTTTGAGTGAATTACCGCAGAGTAAGCAATGTTTGAAAGCGATGGTAGGGTTCATATGTAAATTTTTAATTTGAAATGAAACCAGCCTGCCGGCAGGCAAGGTCTAAATGTTAAAAATTAAAATTTAAACGTCATTCTGGCGCTGTCCAGAATCTCTCTTGAAGCAGCATTATAACGTTAGCGATCCTGGACACGGCCAGGATGACGGGAGTTATCCTATTTGTGCTCCTGCTTTTGCTCTTGTTTTTGGCCTTATGAGGTTTGGTTTTTTGCCGTCTGCTGCAAGGATCATGCCTTCTGATTCCTCTCCCATCATTTTCCTCGGGGCGAGGTTGAAGACGAAGACAAATTGTTTGCCTTTAAGATCTTCTGGTTTGAACCATTGTTTGATTCCTGAGAGAATGTTCCGGGTGCCTTCTTCCCCAAAATCGACAGTTAACCGTAACAATTTTTCTGAGCCTTCTTTTTCGACGCAGTCTAGAACAGTCCCGACACGAAGGTCGAGTTTGGCAAAATCATCATATTGGATGGTTGGTTTCATCTCCAAATTATAGCATAATTTTCAATTTTTAATTTACAATTTTCAATGAATGTTTCAATTTCTTAAATTTTAAGCACTGAGTCATTGTGAATTGATTGAAAACTGAAAATTGTAAATTGAAAATTATTTGTTAGGTACTGTATACTGATCTTTATGACTGGGAGGACGCATGATTTGGCTGCTTTTACTGTGTTGGGTGTGGTTGCTTTGACGCAGCCTCTGCCGCATATGACATTGGCTACAGGGTTGGTGGCTATAGGAGCAAATTTACTGGGAGGAATTGCTCCTGATATTGATCAGCCTACTGCTCCTTTTTGGCGTAATCTGCCGGTAGGAAGATTCTTTGGGAAAATATTTCATATGCTTGCTGGAGGGCACCGATTCCTTTCTCATTCGATTTTGGGAATTGTTCTCTTTGGTATGGGGTGGCATTTGTTACTTCAGGTTCTGACACCAAGTTTTCCTCATTTGGATATGAACGTCATCTGGTGGGCTTTCATGATAGGGTTTGTCTCACATTTGGTTATGGATATGTTTACGAAGGAAGGAGTGCCATGGTTACTTCCGATTCCTGTAAAATTCGGAATTCCTCCGTTTAAGGTTTTCCGAATTACAACTGGAAAATCCTTTGAGAAGTTTATAATTTTCCCTGGGTTGTCCTTGGTGAATGTGGTGTTCTATTGTCTCTATTATGGAGAGTTAATAGAATTGCTGCATGGAAATCTAAGATGATCCGCGGGAATGACAAGGGGTTTTTAATTGGGTATAATAGGTGGGGTTGGGATGACGATATATATTATGTGGCAATCTATTAAGAACATTTATCATTTATTTCAGTCAGTGGCGGCAATAACTATCAATGGGTTCCCTTCGAAGGATCTGGTTGTGATTGGGGTGACCGGGACAGATGGGAAGACTACTACGTCTAGTTTGATTTATCATATTTTGCGGACGGCTGGTCATAAGGCAGCTTTGATTTCGACTGTTGGGGCGGTTATTAATGATAAGGTGTATGAACTGGGATTTCATGTTACTACACCAAGTAGTTTTGCTGTACAAGCATATATAAAGAAGGCAAAGAAGGCTGGGGTAAAATATTTAGTACTTGAAACTACTTCACATGCTCTCGATCAGCACCGAGTGACAGGTATCCACTTCGATGTGGGAATTATCACAAATATCACGAAGGAGCATTTGGATTATCATAAGACGTATGAAAGATATGTTGCGGCGAAGGTGAAGTTGTTGAAAAAATCAAATATTGTCATTATTAATAAAGATGATCGGTCTTATGAAAAAATTAAGAAGCTTCTTTTCCCTAGAGTGAATACGCGTGCGTTGAGAGAAAGGGAGAAGAAAGTAGTAACGTATGGTCTGAAAACAGATGCCGCTATTAATCCGCATGACTTTAAATTCTCAACAAAGTTAGTGGGGAAATTCAACCAGTATAATTGTTTGGCGGCTGCAGCTGCATTATTACAGTTGCATATTCCTGATGAGATTATCCGAAAAGGTATAGCTTCATATAAAGCTCCCGCAGGGCGGCAGGAGATAGTGTATAACAAAGAATTTGTTGTGATCAATGATTTTGCTCATACACCTGCTTCTTTTGCCGGTATCTTGCCAGAAGCCAAAAAAATGGTGAGTGGGAGATTGATTCACGTTTTTGGGTCGGCAGGACAGAGAGACAAATACAAAAGACCGGAGATGGGGAAGATCTCTGCTCAATATTCCGATATTATTATTTTAACTGCAGAGGATCCGAGAGATGAGTCTGTTGAGAAGATTATGGGGGAAATAGTAAAGGGAGTTCAAGGTTCAAAGTTCAAAGTTCAAAGTTTAGATAACCAGAACCGTTATGAAGCAAGTTTCAAACTTGCTCCGGCGACTAAGTATTTATTCATGATTGCGGATAGGAAAGAGGCAATTGAGTTTGCTGTTTCTCTTGCTCAGAAGGGTGATGTGGTGTTGATGACCGGGAAGGGGCATGAGAGGTCGATGAATTATGGGAAGGGTGAGGAGAAGTGGGATGAGTCTCAAGTTGCACTTGAAGCGCTTAATAACGCAGAACTCGAACGCAGAACAAAGCAAAGCTAACGTTGTAGTGGCGCGATTTATCGCGATTTAGATTGGAAGTAGAACCGGTTGTTGTTAAGCGCCATGAATGTCGCCACTACATTTATAAAATGATAAAACGAAATGGTATCCTCTATTTTGAAAATTTGTCTCAGTTCCCGGAATTAGTACATGGGTTTTCTACGAGAGAATTTGGTAGTATGCGGGCGATGGGGATGCCGGAGTCGCTTAAAAATTTTGCCGGTGTTTTGTTTGATTCAAATGTAAAAATCCCCCCAACCTCCTTTCAAGTAAAGGGGGAGTACCCTGAAATTGTACGGATGAAGCAGGTGCACAGTTCCAATGTTGTTTGGGTGACAGAGGCGGCGTTGCGCCTGGATGATACTGATGGAGTTTTGACTTCTGAGAAGGATTTATTTTTGAGTGTTATTACTGCTGATTGTGTTCCTGTGCTACTGTATGATCCAAAGAAAAAATGTGTTGGTGCGGTTCATGCAGGATGGCGGGGTGTGTATAAAGAAATAGTAAAAAAGGCAGTGGCAGAAATGATAGAAAAAGGGAGTGACCCAATTGATATTGTGGCTGGGATTGGTCCCTGCATCAGGTCATGTTGTTACGATATAGCGCAGGAGCATGCAGAAATGTTTGCTGCAAAGTTTTCTGAATTAAATAATTGTCTCGTTAAACGGGAGGGGAAGACTTTTCTGGATTTGCCAAAGCTGGTACAATACCAATTGCAATCGGCCGGTATTCCTGTTACTAATATGGAAGACGCGGAAATTTGCACGTTTGATAGTGAAGATCTGTATTCATATAGGAAAGAGGGAGAGGGGTTTGGAGAGTTTGTTGGAATGATCGGAATTAAGAGATAAATGGTTAGATGGTTGTATGGCTAAATGGTTAACCATGATAACCATGGAACCATATAACCATGTAAATAATCTTATGAAAAAATTGAAGGTTCATTTTGTTGGTATTAAGGGGGTTGGTATGACGCCTTTGGCTATTATAGCTAAGGAGGCGGGATTTGTGGTGACTGGATCAGATGTGGATCAGGAGTTTATTACTGATGCGGCTTTGAAGAAGTGTGGGATAGTCCCTTTTGTTGGCTTCTCGGCTGAGCATGTTTTGTCTGCGGACTTGGTGATTGCGTCCGGAGCACATAAATTAGATAACGTCGAGGTAAAAGCGGCAGAGTTGGCTGGGATACAGGTAATAACTCAAGGAGAAGCTGTGGGTCTTTTTATGAAAGGGAAGTTATTTGGTAAGTCATTTTTTGGAATATCTCTCACTGGAACACATGGGAAGACAACAACTTCTGCGATGGTGGCCACAGTACTTAAGCAGAGCGGACTGGATCCGTCTTATGTAATAGGTACAGGCGATGTGGGGTCACTTGGACAGCCAGGGCATTTTGGAAAAGGTAAGTATTTCGTGGCAGAAGCAGATGAATATATAACAGATCCTCATGGTGATAAGACGATTAAGTTTATGTGGCAGCATCCACAGATAGCTGTTATTACCAATATTGAATTTGACCATCCTGATGTGTATGCATCAGTTGATGAAGTGAGAGGAGCTTTTCTTCAGTTCGCTAATCAATTGCCAGAGAGGGGCGTGCTAATTGCATGTGGTGATGACCATGAAATTCAGAAATTGTTACAGGTGTACCCACGTAAAGCAGTTACCTATGGTTTTAATTCCACAAATGATTATGTGATTACGCGATCAAGTATCTCAGGAGATCAAACATTCTTTTGGGTGAGTTCTCATGGGACTGTCTTGGGTGAATTTGCTGTTCTTGCCAGTGGAGATCATAACGCTCGCAATGCATTAGCGGCAGTAATTGTTGCTCTGGAGTTGGGTATTCAGATTGAGAAAATAAAAAAGGGACTTCTTGCCTTTCGCGGATCCAAAAGGAGACTGGAATTTTTAGGAGATCTGACAACCGGAGCCAAGGTGTATGACGATTATGCCCATCATCCAACAGAAATACAAACGACGTTACAAGCATTACGTAAGCAATATGAGAAAAAAAATATTGTCTGTATTTTCCAGCCGCATACGTATTCCCGTACAAAGATGCTGTTCAATGATTTTATTAAATCATTTGATGTTGTAGATCGTGTTATTCTGACAGATATTTACGGTTCGCAGCGTGAACAAGTGGATGAGACTGTTTCATCAAAGCTATTATCAGACGAGATGGGGCGCCGCCATAAGGAAGTTTTATACATGGCAACGCTCTCTGATGTGGTAGAATATATCAACGAAAAGAGATTCCGGACAGATACAGTGATTGTTACTATGGGAGCAGGAGACGTCTACAAAATTCATGGAGAGTTGAATTTTGTATAATTTTCCATTGTCCATTTGCCATTTTCCATTGGAATGGTAAATATATATTTATT
>CAMPGJ010000077.1 GCA_946885425.1 uncultured bacterium | reverse complement strand
CATTGTACGGATAGATCGGGTAGAAGAATTTACACCTGGTATGTACGCAGATGAATTAACAGTAGCAAAAGCAGTATTACAACTTCTTGCACAATCGGAACTACCTCCTTATGCTGATGTAAACTTCGGGCATCCGACTCCGCTACTTTATGCAACAGGGTTAAGCGTCCAAACATTCGGACATACATTAACAGCAATACGATTGCCGTATATTATATTCGGAGCATTAAGTGTAGGAGCTTTTTACATACTCTTAAGATTATTTTTCCCAACATCTATTGCGTTTCTTGGTTCCTTATTGATGGTATATCAGTATTCTCATGTTGCACTTTCACGCTTAGCATATGAGCCAATACCATCACTGTTTTGGCAAATTGTTACTATTACCTTTTTGATTTTATATTGGAAGCATCGTAAGAATATATTCCTCATGGGGCTTGGTCTTTCCATAGGAGCAGGGATGTATACATATCTTGCTTTTCGCCCATTTACAGCAGTCGTAGTCCTATTGACGCTCTTTCTCATTTTACAGACACATTGGAAGAAAAACCTGCGCAATGCTGGTCTGTTTCTATCAATAGTATTTATAGCAACTATGCCGCTTATTAGTTACTACCTAATCTCACCTCAATCACTTTCAGCACGTGAAAACCAAATTTCAATTTTTTCTCAGCATTATAGCTCATCAGAGTTTGCAAAAGAATTATGGGGGAATATGCATCGTACAGCTGTCTTGCCGTTTTTTGCATTTCCTAACCCGGATCCTGATTCACCACCAGTTAGTGGCGATCCAAATCCTTCTCATAATCCAGCATCAGCAGCTATGTTTGATTTAACGACAGTCCTTCTTGCTCTCGTAGGACTTATTTATCTTTTCAGAAAAAACCGTTTCCTCTTTTGGGTATTATTACTAATGCTTATCCCTCCATACATTAGTGAGATATTCACAATCGAAAGAATTCCAGAGAGTCACTATTATGGATATGGTCATCCGAATGCACTTCGGGTGTCGGGCTTTATCTGGGTTGTCCTCCTTGCGGCAACATCCGGTTTGTACTGGGCATATGATAAATGGGGCAAGAGATATAAGGCAAATACACTAACTCTTGTTGGTATTGTTGCCGTTATTTTGAGCATCTGGAATTGGCATCTTTATTTTAATCAGATGCAAGTTAGCCAGGCATTTTATTTATATAATTATAAATTCAATCATGGGAGAACTATTTTGACAGCTGGTTACTTAAATAAAGTAAATGGACAAAAAATTAGTCTTACAAAAGATTTGGATGATGGCTATGTACAATTCTTTCTTCGTCGACCAGCAGAAATATCCAGCTTTGAATTGACTTCTAAAGATATTGCAATGAAAGCTATTAAGGAGAGCGACATTACCGCAATTGGTCTTACACTCGAATCAATTCCTATTATCAATCAATTAAATCAAAATGAGATAGAGAGCCTTGGCTATAATATTCAAGTTCTCAACAATCCATTTGGACAGCCAAACATTTATGTATTTGAAAAAACATCTTCTTTATTTTTGCCCCAACCTTTATAGTAGAATGGTGAATTATCATACCTAATCCAAACATTAAACTCTTGGTTGAAAGCTAGGAAAATCTTCTTTTGTTATAATATATCCTCATATGGAAGCTTTATATAAAGAAGTTGTAGAGATATTTCAAAAAGATCCTCCACCTGGGCATGATTACAAACATGCGCTGAGGACTGCTGCCTTGGCTAAAACCATTGCTAAATTCGAAGGATACGATCCTACTGAGGCAGAAATAGCAGGATTGCTTCATGATTTGGGAAGAACTATACAGGAAGATCACCAAGGTCATGGTCCAGCAGGAGTACCAATGGCAAAACAATTACTGGATAAACATACGGATTTCAGTAATGAAACAAAAGAACGAATTCTCTCAGCTATCTATAATCACAGTAACCTCCATACAGAAGGGGAGTTGGACCATATTTTGCAGGATGCTGATAAACTTGATGGCATGGGAGCGATAGGCATCACTAGGGCTTTCCTTTCTCAACCTAATCTTCCGGATTATGACCCCAACGATATTATGCCGCATCCCGGTGAGTATAATCAGCCTGCCACCATTCACCAACAAATTCGGTATCAAATGAAATGGAATGACATGTTTTATACGGAAACCGCTAAAAAACTAGGCGAAAAAAGATATAAATTTATGCAAAACTTTATGAAGCAAATTGAGGAAGAGATTGCCGAATCGAGCTAATGACTCACAAGCCCCTACAAGAAAATTAACTTTTATGAGAGAAAGACATAAACCCACATTTGAATCTGCCAGACATGAGCGTCCATCACTTCGGCAAATATATAATTCTCTCACCACTTGGTCTGATGACCATATCCCCACGGCAGCACTTGATAACAGGATGAAGGATTTGCTTTCATCAGTCACAGATCCACATATGTCTCACGATCTATCAGAAAAAGAAATAGTAGATCTAAGGAGAATAAATGCATCCATTGAGTATCAATCAGAAAAAAAGACTGCATTAAGCATGCTGTCACTCCCAAATCCAATGACACAATTGGATGATTTCGTATATAACGATTATCAAAACCTTGTAGAATTAGAAAAAAATATTATTGACACGTATACTGATTCGGATCCGCAGCAGCCTTGGCTATTTGTAGGAGGCGGTCCATTACCTCTCTCAGCAATCTTGCTCGCGAAAAACTACGGACTAAAATCAAATGTTATTGATGCCTCCTATGAGGCAAGTGAGATATCCTCTCAAGTTATTTCCAAGCTTGAAGACAAAAAAATATTAGAAAAAGGGTTCGTTACTGTATCCCAAGGAAATGCTGAAAATATTACTACGTATAAAAATCATGATACTATTTTCCTCGCGGCTCTTGCCGGTGATACACTAGAATCCAAGCAAACAATTTTCCGGCAGATTAAAGAACACGCCCCGGAAAATGCTCACATCCTTGCACGTTCAAGTCAGGGCAACAAACAACTTTTATATCTACCCGTATCTGAAAGCGCCTACAAAGACTTTGATCTCATCCATGAATTTCACCCCGGCAATGATGTTTTAAACTCTATGCTTTTATTGAAAAAGCAAGAGGAAGAGATTGTCGAATCAAGCTAATTCTGCTATACTTCAGCCATGGCAAACCCTGAGAACAGACCACACGAACAAAGACAGGACGTACTTTTCAGTGACATAAAAAATGAGTTAAAAAAGCCAGGAGTTGAAACAGTTATGTTTCAGGCCTTTTCTGACTATGTAGAGCTCAGAGATGCGCAGGTACAACTATTCAAGAGAACAGAAAACTTAACCACGAACATGGATGATGCATTGGAATTGGGACAATCAAAGAGAGTTAGAAAAGCTGATCTGCGTATAGATGAACATATTAAAAGTGACCTTGAAGGTTATGCAGAAAGTCACACAATAATAAGCGGCTTAGTCGGAAGATTCATCGGTACATATGAACCCCCAAAAAATGAGCTTAGTTTGTATAAAGATGGACCCTTTACTCAACAGGAAAAGGCAATTGATAAACTAAAGACAATCACAGAAGAATTTCCCCAAACAAAAAAATCCTAGCCCCTAGACCCGCTATTAACGTCGGAGGAACAGTACCGCATTCGGAATATTTCTCCCAGGCCCTACCTTGTAGCCCCCGGACCAGAGCGCAGTTGACCCACCACTATCCAAATTAAGCGCGTTCTCCAATCCCAATGACTTCAATACATAAGCAACTTCCGCAACTGTAGCATTGTAAACCACACCTATGTAAACCGTGCTTCCCCGATTGCCGACAAAACTGCGGGATCCCTTACTTCCTTGTTTGGGATCACTGCCGCCGCTAAACGCTATATTTCCTCCTGAAAGAAGGAGGGGCTGATTGGCAATCACTCCGTCAACTCCCGTATCCCGCCCCCATCCTGATGAGGCACCGATAAATCGGGCATATCCCGATCCGAATATAGCCACAGGCACATTACTGTACACGTTATTATCTGAATTAAAATAGTTTTTATTCTTATTCATAAGAAGCGTGTCAAAACTATTCGTTTTTCCGGCACAGCTGGGGTACGATGCGGGACAAAAATAAGAGCCGTTAATGCCGGCGAAGGCTCCACTTCTGGCAACATATGTTCCCAGAGGAAGCACAGGACAATCATTACGACAATCAGAATCAGAAGCCGTATCGATGACCACTCGTGTAGACCCCAAATCAGCTGCAACTATGCTGACAGAGTATGTACCAATTTCAGTCTTTACCGATTGATAGCTATAACCGCCCGATGGGGGAGTATTACTTTGGGTTGAAGGCGGACTGGCTGGTCCACCCCCGCTCAGCGGGGCTGCCTTAGCAGCTAAATCAGCATTAATCTTCTGTATTTTTGCCGCTAGCTCTTTAAGTTTGGCATCTCCTGAAGCATAATTTAACACCGAAAGATCCTTCACTGCAGCAGCGTATAAAAGTTCCAAATCATCAGTTTTCTGTTTTTTAACTTTCAAATCATCAATCTTCTCAAACAATTCAATTGACGTTTTGTATGAATTATTAATATGTATTACATCTCCTTTTAATTGCTGATTAATCTTGTATTGATCCTCTTTCTTCAGCGCCTCATATTCTTCTTTTGTAGAAAAGAGGGTCTCAGTAAGACTCTGCTTTGTGGAAGAAAGCTGCTCTTTATCACTACTCAGTACTTTTACCTGGCTTTTCGCGCTGAGCAATGCAATATATGAAACTACAGAAAGAAGAACAGGAATACCGATCAGAAGAACAGTAAAGAGGAATAAATCTTTTTGCCTCGCGTACAATTTCGCCAACAATTTCATAGGACAGGATACTCTAATAAAATTGTATCACAAGTAATTAGTCCTTCCATATTCATCAATTATTGACAATCAGACCCACAGATGCCACTATAAAAGAGGCTATGGACAATTTTTTTAAAAGCATATTTGACAATACCCCAAAGGATTATCTTGCACCGGAAGGGTCGCAACAAATAGGTGGGACTGTTGTAGAACCTGCAGGTGGTGGTACAGGAGCTGAAACCGCCGGTCAACAAGGCATTCAACAACCGGAAGGTACTGCAGCCGCGAACGAAAAGGGTAAAGAAAAATATGGTAAACGCATAACGGCAGCAAAAGAAAGATTTAAATCAGCCGGGTTAAAAACCAAAGAAGTTAACCAGGGGATAACGAATAAAATTAAAGGGATAACCTCAAGAAATGCAGGAGAGGACACAAAGACATTTCTGAAGGAAAAAATGGACCTTACCAGAGATAAAATAAATGGTGCCCAAAATTACTTTAACAAAGATAATGTATTAAAAAGCTATGATGGAATTACGGAAAAAGCAGTAAATGAAAAAAATTTGGTATTGGAAAGGACCACAGAAATAGCAAAAGGTATACTACTCAAGGTAAATGAAAAACTCGTCACAAAACCACAAGAGGCAACAAAGAATATAGGCAATGATGTTGTAAGACATTTCATTTATCAAGGTAAAAACGTAGCCGACGGAATTAATGCAGATACGTACGGTTTCAAAGCACATATAAATGAAACCATAGCAGATAGATATTTTTCCAAAGCAACACAAGGGAGAAAAGAAAACAACGTACTTGATGGGCAAAATGAAGGAAAAGACCATGAGGTAACTCCAATAGAAAAAAACTATCAAAGGAGGGCTGA
>CAMPGJ010000076.1 GCA_946885425.1 uncultured bacterium | reverse complement strand
TGGTATGGAAGAAAGCGTTGCAAAACATTATAATAGAAGAGCATGAATCAAGAACCTGTGGAGTATACATTAACCAAACAAAGTGAAGAAAGGCAGAACCAATCAACATTAAATAAAATAAAAGCCCACGCCTATGATGTAGGAGCAAAAGTTACCTTGATGGGGGAATCTCATAATGGGTTTGCTTTAAGTGAAAAAACTGCTGAAGCAGCATATGTAATTGGAGAAAAAATAGTTCAACACTATAGAAATAGAACCCAGGAACCGATTCGAAGGAATAATCCACAAAAAAAAGACTTCAAGCTCACTTAATACTCCACATTATTTTTCATCCAAACCGGAAATATATTCTTTCAGTTGCTCTAGATCCGTATCAGCGGCTATTAGAGGGTTTTTATTTCCTTCATGTTTATGTGCCAACTCTAAACTCATTACCGAGGCTGAGATTAGTCTGAAAGCAATCGCATATCGTGGGTCAGCTCCCCTAATTTTTGCATCCTCTTTTTTCCATTGTGAGAGCAGCGATTGTTTTACGTCCTCTACTTTTGAATCGAAAGTGAATGGCTCATCTGATTTTTTTATTATTTTCTTTTTTTCTTGCTCCAACTGCCTTATCTCTATGACATCATTCAATGCTGTTTTCCATAACTGAAATTCAGGATTTCCAACAGAATCTTCAAAATATCCTCTTATTTGCATGATATGATCCTGAGGTGTGAGAGGTATATTCTCAGGAGAACTTCCTTGCCGTTCATTCATTATCTGTAGTATCCGGACGGGATACATTCCTCCTTACTCGATTTAACTCCCTTATCGTCGCCCCTAAAGGGTCTATTCTTTGTTCCTTGCGGGAGGTAAATACAATATGCATAGCATCAACTTCCTTGTACAATCTTTCATATATTTTGTTATATTTGTCGTCTTTAATCTTTTCCAACAAAGACTCATCTTTCATTTTCATAAAAAAACTTTCATCTTCATATCTTTTTTGCGATTCTAATGTCTTGTTCTCATCCAACTTTCCTCTGGCTGCCCGCACATTAAATAATTGTTGATTATAACCAATAATATCCTCAAAAACACTCTGCCATACAGCTAAATCTTCGGGCTTTGACTTTGCCGTTTGCCTAAATAAACCTTTAATCCTATCTGAAACATCTGCCGCAGTCTCAGACTCTTTTTCCGGATAACCACCCATATCTCGTTCAATCATAATGAACATCCTTATATCACTATATATAACCCCTGTCAGTAATGCCCAACACAAAATCCCGAGGTTTATGCCTGCTAAACTCCCGGAGTTTAGCACCTTCAAACCTCGGGATTACAATTTGAAATCTTGCGCAAATTGGCTTTTAGGGTTATTATTGAAGACATGAATAGCGTCATCTGTCCCAACTGCAAAAAGGAAGTAGAAATCTCTGAAGCCCTCAAACATCAATTCAATGAACAGCAACTAGAAGAAATAAATGCTAAACATGAAAAAGAACTGGAGGAAGCAAAGAAGGCTGCTTTGGAATCTTCAGCCAAAAAAATTAGAGAACAATTTGAATTACAGCTAAAAGAATCTGCAAAAGAGAGTGAAGAAAAAGCCGCAAGAAATAAAGAGCTTTATGAAAAACTTGAGAAACTCATGGATGAACAAAGAGCTCTCAAACGGGAAAAAGAAGAATTAAAAATTGAGATGAAACAAAAACTAGAGGAAGAAGAGAAAAAAATAAGAATTGATGCACAAGAAAAAGCTGAGAAGGAAATCCATCTGAAAATGGAAGCCAAGGATAAACAGCTTCTCGACACACTAAAAGAGCTTGAAGACGCCAAAAGAAAACTGCAGCAAGGCTCACAGCAGACCCAGGGTGAGGTGTTTGAACTGGAGTTTGAAGAACTACTCCAGAAAGAATTTCCACATGACAAGATCAAGCCAGTAGGCAAAGGAGTCAAAGGAGGAGACATCATACAAGAAGTTTGGGACGCGCGTGGAAATTATAACGGCAAGATTCTTTGGGAACTAAAAAATACTAAAACGTGGACAGAAGGATGGATAGATAAACTAAAAGGAGATAAAAGAGCAATTAATGCTGAAGAAGCAGTGCTTGTCTCAGAAGTTATGCCAGCCAATTTAAAAACTGCAGGATACAGGGAAGGAGTTTGGGTGACACAGCAAGGTTTTGTCATAGGGCTAGCTTCAGCTCTACGAGCCAATCTTATACAACTATATTATGCAAAACAAGCAGCACAAGGTAAGGATGAGAAAGTAGAGATACTCTATTCATACCTCTCAGGAGTAGAATTCAAACACAGAATTGAAGCAATTATCGAAGCTTTTTCCAATATGCAGGGAGATATAGAAAAAGAAAAAAGATATTTTTCAAGCAAATGGGCTCGTGACGAGAAAAATATCCGTATGGTAATAGACAACACCTATGGCATGCATGGAGACTTCAAAGGGATTATGGGGAACACTCTACCGACGATTAAAGGATTGGAAGTACCGGAATTAGAATCAGGAGAATAGTGCGTCATTGCGAGGAGCAAAGCGACGCGGCAATATGTTGGACGAGATTGCTTCACTCTGTTCGCAATGACGAAGTAAGATGACTAAACCGACCTTTGAACACGAAACCATCTTTTGGAACCAAGGTATTCAATACATTGCTGGTGTTGATGAAGTCGGGCGTGGTTGCTTTGCTGGGCCGGTCGTAGCAGCTGCAGTTATATTACCAAAAGGATTTAATGCGACAAACGAAATAAACGATTCAAAAAAACTTTCAGCTAAAAAAAGAAAGGAGCTAGACGCGGTTATTAAAGAACATGCAATTTCTTATTCAATCGCTGAGGTTTCAGTTAATGTTATCAATCAGATCGGAGTAGGTAAGGCAGCCCAGCAAGCATTTGTTAACGCGATTAATGGTTTGGACACTCCACCTGATCACATCCTTATCGATGCTTTCTTCATAGAAAATCTTAATAGAACTATTCAAAAGCCAATCATCCACGGTGACAGCATCAGCATTTCCATAGCTGCTGCATCTATCATAGCGAAAGTATACCGTGATGAACTGATGGAGAAGCTCCATGATCAATATACCAATTACGATTTTGCGACAAACAAAGGATACGGAACGAAGAAACATCAGGATGCAATAAGGATATATGGATTATCAGACTTACACAGAAGATCGTTTAAGTTAGAGAAATTCCTAGTCTAATGTCATTCCTGTAGGCAGACCAGGAATCCATCTCTTTATATATAACAACGCTCCTGGATTCCCGCCTTCGCGGGAATGACATTTTTTTTCTAAAGCATTCTTCCATTCCCATGCCTCCCGTGTTCCTCTGTATGCTTTTATAAATATTTTAAACATAGTCGCATTATAGATGCGAGCTCCAGAAGCAACTTGATATTCACCTTACGGGATAATTACAGCTGTAATAACCTGACATTTACGATATTTTACCTGTCAAAACTTTTTTTAGCCTCAACCTGACAGCAGTTTTTGTTCAAATAATATCAAGCTGAGGTAGCATAAGCAGAATATACTACAGCTATACACAACAATTAACAGTTAACAATTGACAGTTAACTAAGTAATAAAAGTTAATTGTAAAAGTAAATTGTTAATAGTTTGAGCAAAACGAACTATGCATGCAGAAATAGTATCAGCAACGGATACTGCAATGAGATTACCTTCTCATCATACAGAAGGTAGAATAATTTTTTCTCATCTCTCTTCGCCTTCCTCTCCTGAAAGACCAGTATTTGTCAGCAAAAACAGCCAAATTGAAAAGAGAATTTATGATTTAATTCCCACCTATGGAGTAGAAAAGACATATCGAATATTGCTTGATGAAAGAAAACAAATTTCTCTTGATGAAATTTTCAGCATAGCAATTAAAAAATTTGGTGAAAATATAAAGACAAAAGATTTAAGCCTTCGTACTTCAGAAGATTTCTAAATGTTAACTTTTTTGTAAGGTTAATATCAAGTTAACGCTCATTCATGGGTTTATACTCCAAGCATAAGCCAACAATTAACAGTTAACAATTCACAGTTAACTAGTTATTAATTTAAAAACCAATAAATAAAAAGAATAGTTAATTGTAAAAGTAATTTGTTAATAGTTTGAGCGGAGCAAACTATGAGTGCAGAACGAGGACCATCACGAGGAGGAATGATGACAGCTGTAAGATCAGCTGGATCAAGCCGGGGTCTGCGAGAGGGGAGCTCTTTCTCCATTTCATCCAAAATAAATAGTCCACGAACATCAAATCCTTCCGTCATTGCGAGGCGAGGAACGAGCAAAGCAATCTCGTCCATTAGATTAGCATCTCGATCATTCGATTCTCCTCAATCACAAGGGCGAACTCAAAGGACTATGTCCCGAAATGAATTTTCCGCCAAGTACCGACCATTTAATACCTCCTGGAGTGAATCCTCCCAAACCTCTTTACGTAAAGGGGGAAGCCCGCAGGACGGGAGATTTAGCACCCGACCATTTAGCACTTACCGGGATGGAGCGACAATGAACCGCTTATCCATAGACAAAATAAAACGAGAAATATCTAGGTTTGCCCATGATGTTAAGAGAGATGCTGGAACACGCCAGCATGACGAAATTAGAGCAATGAGAAAAATACCAAAAGCACGCCTTTATGAACTTCGCGAAAAGCCAAAAGTTTCACTAATAAAAAAAGTGAGTTTGGAAAAAAGATATAAACAAGAGGGGACTCCTGTTTCTCCTATTAAAAGGGTGACTCTTGAAAAAAGATTCATGCAACAAAAGGTTGAACAGCAAGGCATGCAAAAGATTTCTTTGATAAAAGAACAATCAAGACAAATTCGTCATCCTGGACCAGCCCAGAATCGCTCAGGTGAAATAACCCAACAATTATTTTTTAGAGATAGCATAAAGAGGAAAACCTTGGAAAAAAAACTAATGGTTACTAGACCAACAGAAAAACCTGTGAGGTTTACTGAAAAAATTTTTAAACCTAAAGAATATACAATCTTTGAACCTGAACAAAGGAACCAAGTGAGGCAAATAGCTAATCAACAAACCGAGGCATCTGCTACAACTGTTCTGAAAGCAGAGCTTCAACAGAAGAAGATCAGAGTAAGATTTGCTGAGATTAATAAATCATTGGTTGTCACTCCCGATCAATTTGCCTCGGTAATTTCCCAAACAAAATACTTTACAAAAGAGCTGCAGTACACAAAAGAAGAAGTAAACAAAACTTCAACGTTTGAAACAGGTATAACTCCACCTAAAGTAGAACAAATAATTTTTCATTTGAAAAACAAACAAAAAGAAAATATATTTGAGAAAAAAGAGAAAGTTAAAAATGAAGATGATGATCCAAGAAACATTTGCTTTTGGAAAGATCTTATGAAAATAGCTGCCAAACAAAACTTTGTTGAGAATATCAACCAAAATGTACAAGGAAAAATATGGAAAAAAGGTAAAGCAGAAGGGAAGATACCAGGCATGGTCAGTAACTCAATCAACGGAGAAGTTATTCTAGCTTCTGCTAACATCAAAGAAAAAGTTTGCCCAACCTGCACAAACTTTTTAACCATGAACAAACTAAAACTTGCTATTGCTCAGGAACCAGCTCAGTAATTTCCAAAAAGGTCTTTTCATTTTCTGTTTTCATTTCTCCTTTTATATTTGCAAAACCATCAGCTACTTCAGTTCCTTTATAATGAGCCAGAGTTGGACCA
>CAMPGJ010000075.1 GCA_946885425.1 uncultured bacterium | reverse complement strand
TCTTTATTCCCTTCAAGATCATAAATAAAATTGGAATAGGAAGGAAATGCATCAAGCAATTTTGTCTGAAGGACTTTGTCATAGTTCGTGGCGATCGCGACAGCTGTTAAAATCATAATTACTCCAAAAAGTTGTTGCACCTGCCCGGTATATTTAGAAAGCAATCGGGTTTTGGTAAATAAATATGTCCCCAATGTAGCAAAAATAAATAATGGAATTCCTACACCAAGGATATATACAGCAGTTATCAAAATAACATTAAAATTGACTGCTTGCGTAGCAGCTAATGTAGCTATTGTCGCAAGAATCGGCCCTGCACATGGCGTCCATATAATGCCCAGTGAAAGCCCTGTTATAAATCCAGATTTAAAACCAGAAGAATCTTCTGTCCCCCCAGTACGAGTTTGTAACTTTCCACTCATACGGCTGACGAACGCTTCAAGTTTGGACGAGAGAGCAGGAACTACAAGTGTCAAACCCAAAAAACCGATTATCCCGACAGCAATATACCGCAGGGCATTTGGATCAAACGGAATAATCCTTACTAAATAGGATATCGCTAATGTCAAAAACCCAAAGCTGAGCATAATACCCAGCGTTATTCCTAAAGGCTTTCTGTGTCCACCGGTAGTAGTAGATGAAAGAATAATAGGTAAAAGCGGCCAAATGCACGGAGCGAAAATGGTTACTAAACCAGAAATGAAAGCGAATAATAATAAGATAGACATAATTGTTTAATTTTCCATTTTCCAGGCCGTTCGACATGCTCAGGTCTTCGGCTCTGAGGTGAGCCTCATGCTCAGACTCGATAAGCTCTGAGTTTTATCGGATGAGTTCCATTTGCCATTTATTTACGATTTATCAATTATAAAATTTAAAACGGGACAATCAATGGAAAATGGTAAATGGACAATGGAAAATCATTCCGTAACTTTATTTATCTCATCCAGGAATGTCTCTTTGTCCCATTGATCACCGCTGCGCAACACTTCTTTTCCATCTTTGAGAATAATCTTTGTATGCTGGTAAGGTACGCTAAACTTTTTTGCCAAAGCTTTTTCATCATCATCAGTCTCTTCATCATTAAAGTTCACTCTAAAACCAACTACTTTATCAGTATTCAAGCTATTAAATCCGCTAAGAATATCTGGGGCTTCTGCCCGACAAATAGGACACCATGTAGCATAAAAATCAAGAAAAATTATTTTACCATCCCCCAATGCTTTTTCATAGGCAGGCTGGCTAAATGAGGAATAATAAGATGTTTTCCCTGCCATTTTTTTATTATTTGCATTATTCTCTGTCTGATCTACTGTATCTTGCTCGGCCTTAGGGGTTTCTTCAGGTGCTACAGTATTTTTGGGCGTCAATAGAAAAACTACTCCCAATATGAGGACAATAAAGAGCACTCCCGTAAAAATTTTACTTTTCATATATTCATTCTACCAACAAAAAAATAAATGTGCTACTATATTAATATGAGGATAAACATGTGGCAATATTATCTTCTCACGGCTTTTTCCGCGTGCTTTTTCTTCACGGTTTTTCATACTGTCGTAGAAGCACATACACCTTCATCACCATCCATAGCAGATGCAGCATTCTCCGATGAATCAGTTCTTTTTGCTCCCACGCACGCTCCGACAAAAGGACCAACAGAAGTACCCACCCCCATATTTACAATCACACCAACCCCTTCGACAAACTCAGGGCCTACGGCAGTACCACGCTTTCCATCAATTATGACGTCGGAAGGATTGGAAGCACTCTTTTCCAAATACGGTACGGAATATCATGTGGACCCAAATTGGCTAAAAAAAATTGCTAAATGTGAATCAAATTTTAATCCAAATGCGGATAGCGGACTATATGTTGGTATGTTCCAATTTGCAGCTCCAACATGGAGCAGTACAAGAACGGGTATGGGATTTGATCCCAACCCTGACCTCCGCAGAGATGCTGAAGAATCAATCAGGACAGCAGCATATATGCTTTCACATGGAAGACAAAATGCCTGGCCTAATTGCCACTAATCAAATCCCCGACTAACTGCCTTTATAAATAGGTAGAGAAAAATAGAATGTAGAACCTTTTCCTAATGCACTTTCTACCCAAATTTTTCCTCCATGTGCATCAATTATTTTCTTGCAAATATGCAAACCCAGCCCTAGACCAGGATATGTCTTCCCTCTTTCCTCATCTACCTGATAGAAACGATCGAATATTTTCGAGACATCATCTTTTGGGATACCTCTTCCAGCATCTTTTACAAACACATTAATATATCCATCATTCTTTTGAGAGCCAAGCATTATCGTAGTATCTTCAGAAGAATACTTAATTGCATTAGATACTAGATTTATCAGCACCTGCCGTATACGCTCTCTATCTCCCATAACAAGTTCTCTTGTATGCCAATTCAACACAAGCTTATGTTTGGAAAGATTTTGCAAGCTGTCAACAATCTCTTCAGTCAATTCTTTCACATAAAATTTTTCTTTCTGCAATGTTAGTTTACCTTTTTCTATGTTCGTAATATCCAAAAGTCTATACACCAATTCTGTTAAGCTAAATAGCTGTTTATCGATCTTCTCCTGCAACGAAAGTCCTTTTGTATCATTTGCCTTTTCCATATGCCTCCTCAACACATTCATATAAATATTGACGCTTGTCAAAGGTGTCCTTAATTCATGTGATGCCATATTAATAAAATCATCTTTACGTTCTTCCATTTCTTTTTGCTGGGTGATATCGTTAATAATTGCTGTTCCTGCAATCACATTTTTTTTCTTGTTACGGATTAATGAGGCACTAATATTTAAATACATTTTTTTTCCGTCAGGACGCTTTATGAATACTTCCTTTTTTGCAGGTTTTCCAGTAGCGAATGCCTGTATCAATGGCCAGTCATTAGCTTCCATCTGCTTACCTTCTTCTTTAAAAGTGACATATTTAGAAATCTTATCAAAATTTGCATGAGTTACTTTTCTTCCTGAAATAATATCAAACTGTTTATTTGCTATGTCTAAGTCTCCATTTTTATCAGTAACCAAGACCCCAACAGGTAATTGATCCAAGATCGCATCAAGCCGCGTTTTTGCTTCTTCAGCGTGTAGCCTGGCTTGAATTTGTTGCGTAATAAGCTTATCTATTGTCTGCTTCAGCCAACCGATAACTCCTGAGATTAAGAAAAAAACAAAACCTAAAGCAACAACTGTATTAATGCTGCTTGCCAACCGCTGTCCCTCATAATGCCTACTATTAATAATATATATATAGTAAAAGATAGTAATAATTGCGGCTATAAATCCGCCCCTAAGGCCATCTCTAAATGAGAAATATACTATATAGACAAGATTTAAAATAATAGCCGGAAGGCCAACTGCGTTTGGGTTTTTTATAATAACCTGCCCATAAAACTCCAACGCCAATGTCCAGCAAACCATGAAAACAAGTGGGAATAAAATCTGGCTTTTTCTCTCTCCTAAATTGGCAAATGGGTTAATATAACTCGCAATCTTTCTCATAGTAAGCAAACTGACTGACTTTTATTGTAGTAAGCTCATGTAAAAAAATTGTAAGAAAGCATGCAATTTAAGAGCAACAATGCTGTGCTAATGCTATAAACTCCCGGTAATATTTCTTACTCAGCCAATTCTTGTCGGGTATCAGAATAATAAGCCATAGCATCACGCATGAAAGAAGCAAATCCTTTTGCACGATCTTCATATACTTTAGTAAACCTCGGGTCATCTACATACATCTGCCCTAAGTTCCTGAACATTTCGTAACCTGGATCATAAAAATGATGCAAGTGTTGATAAAAGAGATCTACTTGTTTCTGAACTTCAGGACTGTCATGAGAAAATCCTTTAACCATTAATTCTGCTGTTGTTCTAGCAATCGTTTCCCCTTCTGCTTTTACGCGATCAAGATCAGACTTGGACATCTTTCCAACTCTTTCCCTAGACTGTTTATACGCATCTGTATTACCCCATCGCTCTTCAACTTCATTCTTATGCTTTTGATATGTCGGATCATTAAATACTGAATAAGTATCATCGTTACTCATAAGATCACCCCCTTTCATCGCAGTAATTGTTTTTTCTATTGTCTGCAATAATCCATCAATTCTTTTCCTTTTTAATTTGAGGAGCTCCTTCTGATCGGAAAGTGCGGCAACAGAATCAAACCCAGGTGATTCCATAATCTGTTTTATTTTATCGAGGGTAAAATCTAATTCACGAAAGAAGAGGATTTGCTGAAGCCTGAGAAGCTCTTTTTCTTCATAAAAGCGGTATCCATTCTCTTTTATAAATGATGGTTTAAGTAAGCCAACTTCATCATAATAATGAAGCGTTCTCACACTGATTCCCGCAAGCTGTGCTAATTGTTTGACTGTATACTTCATAGAAAAGATTATAAACTATTACGTAACGTCAATGTCAAGCAGGCTCTAGCTATTATTTAGTAAAAATATTAGAATAAAGTATGCTTTCTGCCTTAAAAGAAATATTTTTTACCTGCATAATCCTCTTCCTATTTATACTTTCTTCGCCTTATACTGTTTCGGCGCAGAGTAGTGGCAGTGTTCAAGGAGCAGCATCTCTCGGGGTCGCGAGGGTTGTAGAGGCAAAAGATAAAAATATCAAAGACGGCAGCATTGTCTCTTCATCACCGCAAGGAGCCACATTTTCTACTGTCCCCTATGATGCCCAAATTCTAGGCATTGTCGCGCGTGATGCCGGAATTATTATGAACACAGCAGGTGGCGGAAACACTGTACCAGTCATTTCAACGGGCACAGTTTATGTACTAGTAGCGAACAAAGAAGGACCAATAAAAAAAGGTGACTATATAACTTCTTCTACCCTACCAGGCATCGGGGTGAAATCAGACAAGGCAGGATATGTTATCGGAAGGGCTTTAGAAGATTATATTAATTCAGATCCTACCAAAGTAGGTAAAATTGCAATTGATCTTGAGCTGCATTATATTAATACAAGACCTACTTTTCCCGGAGCTATATCTGATATTCTAAAAATTGCTTTCTTACCAACCAAAGATTCTCCTGCCGCCATTTTCAAATACATCGTTGCTGCAGGTGTTATTATTGCTTCTTTTGTTCTGGGCTTTTTGAGTTTCGGCCGTACTGCTGCCAAAGGTGTAGAAGCTCTGGGGCGCAACCCAGCAGCCGGCAAAATCATTCATCTTGGTATCATATTTAACGTAGGAATTGTTATCGTTATAGTCCTTGCCGGCCTCACAGTATCATTCCTGATCCTCCGCCTCTAGACGCAGCGCAGAACTACTCAGAACTGAAATGCAGAAATCTCTTTTTGCTTTTTAATTTTTGCTTTTTAATATAGAATAAAGGTATGCCTGCCTTTATATTTCAAATCATAACTACAGCCGCACAACTCCTCATACTTCTCTTTATCCTCTACTACATGCTCGTTGTTAGAGAAAAAGAACAGGAATTGAAAAGGAAAGAAGCTAAACTTGAAGCGGTGTACCGCCGTGGAGTTGAAGAGGCATTGGCCAAAGAGAGAAAAATTTTGGAAGACGCAACAACAAAGGCAGACGAAATCATACTGGACGCGGAACGAATCAGCCATGATTCAAAAAAGATTCTGGAACAATCACTAGAGAAAATGGTGATGAATATGCATAAAGATGCGACAGATACAGCTACAAGCTTCATTAAAGATTATGAAGAGTCATTAAAAAAACTTGCCACAGAATCAATTAAAGACTTTCAGATTGTTGATAAAGTATCTAAGGAAGCTCTTCAACAACAATTAACAGCATTTAATGAAACCCAACTTTCTGCTTTGCAAAAAGAGCTAGATGAATATAATCAAACTCGTTTCA
>CAMPGJ010000074.1 GCA_946885425.1 uncultured bacterium | reverse complement strand
TGGCAAACCAATGGCAAATGGAACCTGGAAAATGGAAAAAATAAAGAAACTCATTTCATCCCTAGTCACAATTCTCATCTTATCCCTGTTTATCACTCCTACCTCCCACGCCTCATCCAACTTCACCACCGACTATCATGTTACATATTTTGCGACGGAACCGGGAATGGCACATGCGCTATTAAATATTACCCTTACGAATACAACCACCCAATATTATGCATCTCAGTACAGGGTACAATTAGGGTTTGATACTATTACTAACGTTAAAATTACAGATCCCGACGGCCCCATTAAACCTGTTATTACAAAAACCGCAGATGGCCACTATATCGATGTTACATTCAATAAAAAATCAGTTGGTAAAGACAGTAAACTACCGTTTACTATTGAATTTGACACGCCAAATATTGTCCAGAAATATGGAAAAATCTGGGAACTTACTATCCCCGGCATCGCGGATCCAAATGCCTTCAATAATTTTACGGTAGAAGTAAAAACACCAAATTCATTTGGTAAACCCGCATATATCAAACCCAATCAAGCTACTGACTCATTAATTTTTACAAAAGAACAGTTGGGTAAATCAGGTATTTCTATAGCATTTGGCAGCGAGCAGATCTATGCATTTCATCTGACATATCACCTCAAAAATAAAAACGTCTATTCTTCAGAGGCGGAAATTGCTTTGCCCCCATCAACATCTTATCAAAAAGTCTTTCTAACCAGCATAACGCCGCACCCTGATACGGTAATAGAAGATGCAGATGGAAATTGGATAGCAAAATATAATTTACTTCCGACACAACAACTAGATATCATTGTCGATGGAAAAGCATCTGTATCTTTAACACCACAGGAACAACCTCTCTCACAGGAAGATAGGGCAGCTTATTTAGAAGATGATCAGTATTGGCCAGCAAAAAGTGATCATTTCAGGGAGTTAGCAGATGAACTTGGTACACCAGAAGCTATTTATAGTTTTGTAACAAGTACTTTACAATATGATTTCTCCAGAGTTGCCAAAGGCTCTGCCAGCAAGCAGGATCTGCCAAGACTTGGGGCAACTGAAGCACTAAAACAAAAAAAATCAGCAACTAGCCGGGAATTTACTGATCTTTTCATTACCCTGGCACGTGCTGCAAAGATTCCCGCAAGAGAGATAAACGGTTTTGCATATTCAGAAAATAGTAAACAGCGCCCTCTCTCATTAGTAAAAGATATTCTTCATTCATGGCCTGAATACTATGATGACAAAAAGAAAACCTGGATAATGGTTGATCCTACCTGGGGAAGTACCACTGGAGGAATAGATTATTTTTCTGTACTGGATTTTGACCATTTAGCCTTCGCGATCAAAGGCAGAGACAGCACCTATCCCATACCTGCAGGAGGATATAAACTAACAAATAGCAAAGAGACAAAAGATGTACAAGTTTCTTTTGCCCAAACTGTACCCAATGAAGAGCCATTTCTCAAAGCAACAGCAAAATTTCCTGAAGTTGAAATTGCCGGACTTCCTATCAGAGGAGAGATCATTCTTAAGAATACGAGCTCTACAGAATTTCCCCCACGGGTTATTCAAATTTCATCTTCTTTTTTATCTCCGCATGACCAGACATTAGCCTCACCAAATATTCCTCCTTTTGGATCAGCCACCATAAAACTCAATTTTAATCCAACATCTTTTTTGACAAATGCTAAGGCTCCTTTTACAATACAGATAGCAGAAAATACAATCGAGCAGAAAATTCATATTGCTCCGTTTTTTCTGACAACAAATGGAGGAGGAATTTTAATTGGTATATCCGCGTTCATCATACTCATCATTGCCCTTAAAAGCAGGCGTTTACGTCTTTCTAGACGAAAATAACGCTGTTCTTTATGTGGGAAAAGCCAAAAGCCTCAAACTACGCGTATCTTCTTACTTCATGAACAAAGCATTACTCGGTGAACGTACGAAAATGATGGTGTCACAAATTGATAAGATCAGGATAACCGTTGTGGAATCAGAGCTGGAAGCACTTTTGCTTGAAGCATTCTATATTAAAAAATATGCCCCTAAATACAACGTTAAACTTACCGACAATAAATCGTATATACGCCTACGGATCACCATAAAAGATGATTATCCCAAGGTGTTATTTGCCAGGAGAGAAGAAGAAGATAATTCGATCTATTTCGGGCCTTACCCTAGTTCAGGGTCATTAAGATTGGTTTTGAAAACAATCAGAAAGGTATTCCCATTTCAATCAGTCCTCAACCACCCGAAACGTATTTGTCTCTACAATCATTTAGGACTATGTCCCTGCCCACCGGTAAATGATTCCTCTGAGCTCCGCAAAGAGTACCGTAAGAATATAAAAGGAATTATCAGAATGCTGGAAGGGGAGTCCCAAAAAATTATGAAGGAACTAGAGAAACAGCGGAATCAATTCAGTAAAAATGAACAGTATGAGGACGCATTAAAAACACAAAAGAAGATCAACGCCCTAAGCGTTATCACCACCCCCTTCCGCCAACCATCAGAATATGACGTCAATCCGAACCTGAGGATTGATATCCGACAACGTGAATTGGATGAATTAAAAAATGCATTAAATAATGTAGGGGCACAAAATCTTGTGCCCCTACGACGTATCGAATGCTACGACATTTCTAACATCCAGGGAACCAACGCAACCGGATCGATGGTCGTCTTCGTCAATGGTGAAAAAGAATCTTCACAATACAGAAAATTTAAAGTCAGGATGGAAAACAAACCAAATGACTTTGCCATGATGAAGGAAGTCCTGCGCCGCCGCTTCCTCCACGACGAATGGGACATGCCAGACCTCGTGATGGTAGACGGAGGAAAAGGACAAGTATCAGCAGCACTTGAAGTTCTTGGAGAAACCAACATTCCCCTAATCGGATTAGCGAAAAGAGAGGAAACGATAATTATTCCAAATGCAAACCCACGTCATTCTGGCCATGTCCAGAATCTCTCTAACTCCATAGAACGAAAAGCGATCCTGGACCCCGCCAGGATGACGAATGATTTAACCTTCTCCGAAATCTCACTTCCAAAGAATAGCCCTGCTCTCCACCTCATAACCCGAATCCGCGACGAAGCACACCGTTTCGCCATCACCTACCACCGCCACCTCAGAAGTAAAGCAGCAACGAAGTGATCCCTTCAGCTTGCACTCACCTCGTATCATGCTATACTTCTTATAGTATGCAAATAAAACCTGA
Organism: uncultured bacterium; assembly: GCA_946885425.1. Next base: position 2,645 of record CAMPGJ010000074.1, on the reverse strand, counting down.
AACAGCGTGGATTTTTGATGTTGATGGTGTTTTATCCGATCCTGAACACAAAACAATAGATGAAAGATTCTTTGAGATTATTTTTCAAAAGCTTGAAGAAGGCGAGCCAGTTGCCTTAAATACTGGACGCTCCATAGATTGGGTTATAGAAAAAATGATCCATCCAATTCAAAAAAAGATAAAAAATAAAAGTGATATTTCCCGCTTTTTTGTCGTCGGCGAAAAAGGAGCAACATGGATGAGTTTAGATGCCATGGGAAACATGCATAGAGATCGAAACGATTCTTTCATCCTGTCTCATGAATTACGCGAAAGGATGAAAGAAATGGTTGAAGAAAAATTTTCAGATTGTGTTTTTTTTGATGATACAAAAGAAACAATGATATCTATCGAAATGAAGGACTCGTATGATGTAGAAAAATTTAAACACAGACAAAAAGAATTAAATAGTGAAATGAAAAAAATTATTAAAGAAATAGGAAATGGACATAAGATGGATCCTACTATCATAGCGACAGATATTGAAGATGTCAGGGTAGGTAAAGCGATAGGAACTAAACGCATTCTCACATGGCTGGAATCTAATAAACTTACACCAGAAAAATTTATAGCATTTGGGGATAGTGTCTCAGATCTTGAAATGGCTGATGAGCTGGAAAAAAAAGGAAAGCAAGTAACCTTCGTTTATGTGGGCGATCCAGAAAAATTAAAAAAAGCAGAAGAAGAAGGAAAAGTAAAAAATAAAGCAATAATTGATGAAGTAGGAGGGTTTACGAAGGGAACACTAAGATACCTCACTAGATAAGCTTCTGTAGTGGCGACATTTATGGCGCCTTAACACCCTAACTTTCCCTTTTAAATCGCGATGAATCGCGCCACTACAATATTATCTGATTAGTTCTGCGTTATTTTCTAACCAGCCTATACTCCGTAGGAAAATAAAGGAAAATAGCCGGGACATCATCTACTAGATACTTTTGAAAATCTGCGTATATTTGTTTACGCTCATCTATATCCACTGTCTTACGCCCATCTTCCAGAAGTTTATCAATTCTCAAATTTTTATAGTTAGTAATATTATTTGGTTGTTCTGAATGCCAGAGAGTATATTGGTCGGGGTCCTTTGCCAAATTGAAATCACCTAAGAAGATTTGGAATTGATTTGGGATGCCATCCACCTCTTCAATTTTAGTCTCAACACCAACTTTTTTCCATGATGCAGCAATACTTTCTGCAGTTGGTTTATACTTGCGTAAAGTCTTAATGGTCAAAGACAATGTTTGGGCGCTATCACTAGCAGTATCTGAGGATGATAACAGCAACCTTGCATGTTCATAATCCTGTTCTTTTACTGGTACATCAACATTGTAAAAAATCGATTTTGGTGAATATGGCAAGTGAGCTCTATAGCCCTCTTTAAAATCATTTGGTATCGCATAGCTCAGGCCCAAGCGTAGTTTTTCATCTGACAAAACACCATCTGTCGTGTTAAAGAAGAGTGCCACCAAACGGGAATATGTGGAACCTTTAGTTACATTCATATTCGGAAATTTATCAAAGGATAAATTCTTCAGATTATCAGCATCGATTCCATTTGCCTCAGTTATTTCTCCTAAAAGAAAAGCTGTTTTTAAAGCTTCTTCTGTTGGGTAAAAAATAAATTGTTTTCTATCAAATTTGTCTTTTACAGATACAATCGCCATAGATTGTATAAAATTGCCGTTAAGCTTAATATCCTCTATCTGATAATTTCCGACACCAACAAACCCTTTTTTGAAAACAGGGCGTGATACCGTTACAAGAAAAGGTGAATATGTTTCCTTGATTTTAAAAACAAGTGTATACTTATCTGGTTTCTCAACTACAACATCTGAAAAATTATAGGCAATCGAATCTGATGTTACCTCTTTTCCATCTCTAAAATATTCATTTTTATTCAAATGAAACGTATAAGTTTTTCCCTTATCTGTGATATCCCATGATGAAGCCAGATCTGGTTTGATCGAACCATCTTCTTTTACCATAGTCAAACCACGTGATAAATAATTGACTACAACAGGTGGAAGATTGTCTTGTCTATACGCTCCTATCACTCCAACTGTTACTTTTTTTGTAGTGGGGATTAACTTACTAAAGTAACGGGATCCAAAAAGAAGAACAGAAAAAGCAATGAGTCCGAAAAGAAATGAAAATAATATTATCTTTTTTGATTTCTTAATATATGCTTTTATAAGCCAGAAGATAAGACGGCGACGGAATACAATCATAGTTTAGATATATGCTTCAAAATTCCATGCCCTTATTTATGCAGGAAAAGCTGTACTAATGAGAGGGCAACAAGAAGACCTGCTAGAACAATAGTAGCTATAACCAGAAATTTCTCTACATTTCTCTTACTCCTGTACATTTCTCCACCACCACCAAATGCAGGTGATAATCCGCCTTCAGAAGACTGAAGAAGAATAGATCCAATAAGAAGAATAGTAACAATAATTTGAAAAACACCAATAACAATATCTACCATACTTTTATGTCATTCTGGAGCGAAGCCGGGTTCTGAATAGTATCCGGCGAAGCGATAGAATCCCCTCAGGAGATCCTATCAGTCGCTTTAGCTCCTTCCAGGATGACGAACTATCCTATTA
>CAMPGJ010000073.1 GCA_946885425.1 uncultured bacterium | reverse complement strand
GGTTTTCATTTTTTTTAACGATATGTGTATATACTTTGTCCTTTGGTGGATTTTGTTTTTCTTGTTTTTTAGGTTTTTCCTTTGTTTCCTTTGGCTTTTCTTTTGTTTCTTTAGGTTTTTCTTTTGTTTCTTCTGGCTTTGGGTGAGGTGTCACACTTGTTTCAATTTTATTTTTGGGCCGTTCTTCATGAGAAGATTCTGAAGTGCATGAAATTGCCATGCCTGCTGCCATGGCTAGCCCCGCAGCGCTTACTCCCGCTCCGATCCATCTTTTTCTTTTCTGTTTTCCTTTCACTTTTGTTTCTAATTTTTTCTTTACTCTTCTAAAAATTGTTTCCTTTTTAGGATGAAGCTTCTGGTGCACCCTTTCAGCGTGTTCAGAAAGCACCGTTTGATTCATACCTTCAGCCTTTTTTTGTCTTAATTTACTTTTTTTTGATAATTCATAGGTTGTCAGGGCTTCAAGAAAATGCTGATTTTTTTGGAAATATGCTGTTTGTTGTAGGGCTGCAATATCAAGTGAGCCATCATCCTGAACGTGTTCTCTTTTGATGTACTCTTTTCCGATAAGATAGCTTGCTAGCCCGGCTCGTGATCGCTCTCTTTTTTTTACGAGCTCTGTGACATTGCCTGATAATTTTTCTTGTTGATCTTGCGGAACTTGTGCCATGATCTGTTCTGCAATGCGGTTTGCTTTCGTGGCTACTCTACGTGTTTCAGCTTTGGCGTCTTTGCGGATTGCAGCAATCACATCTCCTCTTTGTTGTTCTGCAGAGGCAGCTCTCGCTTTTTCTATAATTTGTTTATCACGTAATAAATATTCTTTCATAAAGTATCGATATAATTTTCCATAGCAGCAAGTGTTTGTTTATATTCTTTATGGAGCTGGATGGCTTTTTGCTTTAAATGATCTTGTTCTCTATGAGACTGCGCAGTAATCATAGCTTTTTCGATAGTGGAGAGTTTCTTGTCAAATAGTTGGTACGAAATGTCCAAGAAGGTCTTTACCTCTTGTAGATCTTTTTGCATGGTATTCATAGTCAGATTATCTGGGACAGCGATGAGAGCGAGACAATAATTGGGTAAGAACTATGGAAGAATTGAATGCTCTAATTAAAGATTTAGGAGTTTTTGATTGTTTTGAGAAATTTTTGGGCGTCTTTGGCAATTTTGTACGTTTTGTCACCTGCGTTAATTGGTTCTCTTGCGGCTACAAAACTTTTTTCAGCTTTTTTGGCAACCCCATTCTCTTTAAAGAATTCAGCCAAGATATCTGCTGCAACGTTAGGCTTTAATGCTAAATCAGGATTGTTGACTAACTTGTTTCCCATTCCCAGCTCTCTACCAAATTTTTTGTAATTATAGTCGTGGGTTATTTGAATATATCCCCGACCATAATAATCTTTTCCTCCTTCATAACCATTGTTTATGGCTGATTGTTCACCGTACGTGCCAGGTTTGGCGTTATATGCTTTATCAAGGTAATATGCTTCTCTTACGGGTTTATATGTATGCGCTGTTTCTGTTTCTATTGTTGCCATGGCGTACGCTATGACGCGAGGTGTAGCTATCTTCCGTTCTTGGAGAGAGTCAACGATGAGTTTAATATTTTTTTTAAGTTTTTCTCTGTTGGTGCCAGATTCTTTATCTGCTTTTTTAGCTAATGCATTAATCATTTTATTTTCCTGTGTTGCCTTAGGTTGTGCTTTAGCTTGTTCTGCTTGGGGTTGTCCTGCTTGCGCTACAAAATTTTCTGTTTTTGCTTGTTCGTGCATAAATGCGTCTGTACCGGCAAGTGCATTGGTGGCAAGTACGCCTCCGATTGCTAGTTGAACAAGCTTTCGTTTTCCATCTTTTTTTGATTCAAAGAGAGTTTTTGCTTTTTGGAGAGATTGTTCTTTTACACCTGATGTGACACGTTTTCCTTTTACTGCCATATCAACGAGTTTTTCATGTGCTAATTTTGCTTTTTGAAGAGATTGTTCTTTTACACCTGATAATATGCGGGTGGCGCGCTTTCTTTTTTCTTGGCTTTGCTTGCTGTGCAAGTTATTTCTAACGATGAGGTCTGCTGGCAGGAGGATATCCGTCCCTTCTTTTTCTGCTATGTCCACGATTTTTTTATGTGATGTTTTTGTTTGTTGAAGAGATTGTTCTTTTACACCTGATCTGGCAGGCTTTTCTTCTGCTAGTATATCAATGAGTTTTTCATGTGCGCTTGAGTTTGTTTGGGGAAATTCTTTCAGATAAAAGAATTCTCTCTTCTCAAATGCTGGAGCGTTGAGCTCTTTCATTTCCATGATCCTATAATAACAAAATTAACCGTGTTTGTCAAGTACTATAAGTTATTTTAGGGGCTAAATGTTGTGTATTGTAAGCTGCAGGTGATTAGGCTAGTCCAATAAGTGAGAAGATAAGGAGGATCAGCTGTATAAGGATGCCCAATAATCCCCCATTGTTTGCTGGTGAAGCTGGTGGTGGAGTTTGTGCTGGCGGGTTAGTAGGATCAGGAACGGCTGTAGGTTCATCAATGGGTGCTTCAGTAGGTGTTTCTGTGGGTACGGATATAGACTCGAATGTTGGTGTCGGATCTATTGGTTCTGTGGGTGCAGGTGTATTTGTGGCTGCTGCCGGGTTCTGACAACAGATTATCCCGTCTGCGCAATCCAACTGTCCTAAGTTCATGCCAGTATAGAGGGTAGTACAGTTTGCCGCTGTTGCACAAAATGTCTGACCTTTTGATGCTGCAAGACATTGTTCCGGAACAGGAGCCAATCCGCAGCAAGTCTGTCCGGTCGTACAATCAAGCTGTCCTTCGTCTTGCTCTTCTCCAGGGTAACAGCCGTCTGTTGTTGCGACACAGACACCTGTATTATCAGCAGCCGCGGCACACTGAGGCGGTGTAGCAGGTGTGCGCCCTGGTGTGTTTTGTGCTCTCTGGCGGATATCCTGGGGTGTATTGATAATACCCAAAACCAATCCAAGGGAAAGAGTGAGAAGAACTCCAGTAAAGAGTGCTTTTATTTTTGATCTATCTTTATTCGCAGAAGATATTCTGGTTGTAGATTTTTTTATTTGGTTCACTATCTAAATGGTAAATAATATACGCTCAACTGTCAACTATTGATGAGGCTTTTGCGGAGATACTCGCCTGTCAGAGAATTTTTGTCGCTTAATAACTGCTCCGGTGTTCCTTCAAAAATGATTCTTCCCCCTTTATTACCTCCTTCAGGTCCCATATCGATAATCCAGTCAGCGTTTTTGATGATGTCAAGATTGTGTTCTATAACGATGACTGTGTTGCCGGTATCTACAAGCCGGTTCATAATTTCCAGAAGATGGGTGATATCAGACATGTGCAGTCCTGTGGTTGGTTCGTCCAGTACATAAATACTGCCCTTTTTATGCAGCTCGCTTGAAAGCTTGATACGCTGGCATTCTCCTCCTGATAATGTATTCAGCGGCTGTCCTAATGTTAAGTAATCCAGCCCCACATCACTCATGGTCTGAAGCTTTTTCACAATATCTTTATTGGTAAAATACTCTAAAGCTTGGGCAATATTCATCTCCAGAACATCCGCAATGGATTTCCCATCTAATTTGTATTCCAATACTTCTTCTTTAAACCGTTTACCTTCACAGATTTCACATGGGCTCTTCACACCATCCATGAACGCTAGCTCTGTATATATGACGCCTTGTCCCTGACAATTTTCACATGCTCCTTTGGAATTGAAGCTGAATAGTCCTGCATCGACTTTATTTGCTACGGCAAAAGCCTTCCTTACATCATCCATGATGCCTGTATATGTGGCAGGATTGGAACGGGAATTGGCTCCGACTGCTGATTGATCAATGACGATGGCTTCAGGATGCTGTTTCAAAAATACCTGATGGATAAGAGAACTTTTTCCTGATCCTGCGATTCCGGTTATTGCAGTAAATATTCCTGTAGGGATGTTGACGCTCACATTATGTAGATTATTTTTGTTGGCATTCACTATCGGAAGCTGCCCTTTTGCTGACCGGAAGGCTTTTTTAATCGGCAGGGATTGCTGCATGTGTTTTCCTGTCAACGTATTTGCTTTGAGCAAATCTTCAAAACTCCCTTCATAGACTATTTCACCACCATGTTCTCCGGCATGGGGCCCGACATCGACGATATAATCAGCAACTTTTATGACATCAGGATCATGTTCAACGACGATAACGGTGTTTCCTTTATCACGCAGTTTTTGCAGTAGTTCATTTAGCCGGTGGACATCCCGCGGATGTAACCCGATACTTGGTTCATCAAAAATATATGTCACATCAACCAGGCTGCTCCCGAGATGTTTGACCATTTTGACACGCTGTGATTCTCCGCCTGAAAGCGTATCTGTTTCGCGGTTCAGGCTGAGATAACCTAGTCCAATATCGACGAGATATTGCAATCTTTCGGTGAGGGTATTGATCATTGGTTTTGCAGTTGGGGCATCTATTTTTTTGATAACTTCAAGCAGTTCTTCTACTTCCATGGCAGAAAGTTCTGCGATGTTCTGTCCATTTATTTTGCAGCTGAGTGTTTTGGGAGAAAGCCTGGCTCCATTACAGGCATCACACGTGCCGAAGGTAAGAAAAGGAGCAAGTGCTTTTTGTTTACGCTCCGAAAGAGTCTTTATATCACGTTTTACATAAGAACGGTTGAGTTTTTCAATAATTCCCAAATAGCTTGCGTTCATTGTTCCCTGTCCAATGGTCAATTTGAATTTAAGATCTTTCCCATATAAGAGCAAATCCATTTCTTCTTTGGTATAGTCCGAAAGTTTTTTATCGTTGTCGAAAAACCCTGAGCTTTTATACATATCTTTCTCCCAGTTTATGAGTAACGGGCTTTGGATAGCGCCTTCATTGAGTGATTTATTCATGTCCAACATACCTTCTGTCTGAAGCACTGTTTTACGCCCAAGTCCATTGCACTCGGGGCACATGCCCTGCGGATCATTGAAGGAAAAGACATTTGAGTAGCCGACGAACGGCGTTCCCACACGCGAAAAAAGAAGCCTAAGCACTGTATAAATATCAGTAATTGTCCCCATGGTTGAGTGTGAACCACCTCCCATACGTTTCTGGTCGACAACGATTGCCATACTGAGATTCTCAAGTGAATCGGCATCAGGTTGACTATACTTAGGGAGAAAACCTCTGATAAATGCACTAAAATTCTCATACAACTGCCGCATTGCTTCAGTGGCAATAGTATCAAAGACAATAGATGATTTCCCTGATCCTGAAACTCCGGTAAAGATGGTTATTTTGCGCTTGGGGATTCTGAGAGAAACGTTTTTAAGATTATTTTCCCTGGCACCATGTATTTCAATAAATTCTTGCATAGAGACTATTTTAACATAATAAGGGTAATTTTAGGGGCATTAAGGGTGTCTACTTCGGGTCGAGGAGCTTCCAATTATGTGATACGGCAGGTTCACTGCATAAGTTGCGGTTAAAACAACATGGTCTTCGCATGCCTTTGTTGAGTTTATCCAGCATTACATCAAGATGTTTTTCTCGCGTTTCCTGCGTTTTGACAGCACGTATCCATCGGATCCAATCCCAACGTGCCATGGGGGTGATATCTTTCCACAATGCTTCGGCTTTGGAAGAAGTGGAGAGGGCTTTTTTTACGTCGGTTGGAACTTCCGGTTCTATCCATTCTTTGGTCGGCTCAATTGAAACTTGTACCGTATCCCCTACCGATGCTTTTGCGTCATCAAGCAATTTTTCATCAGGACGGAACCAGTGGCTTGGCTTTAGCCCAGGTCCATACTTTCCGTCCGGTTCCAGTAAGGTTTTAAAAGGGATACCATTCATAGTTCCAGCAACCATTGTCATGCCCCGTGATGG
>CAMPGJ010000072.1 GCA_946885425.1 uncultured bacterium | reverse complement strand
CGCAGGATTTTTTTACCTAGTGCTGGGGTGGGATTGGGTGCTGGGTTGGATGTATCGGATGGTGTCTATTTGGGCGAGTTTTATTAGGCTGGCTGGTTCGATAAAGCCTATTTGGATTCTGTTTGGTGAGTATTGGATTTGCATGCCTAAGTCTTTGAGAGACGTGGTATCCTCATCTGTCATATTCCCCCTGTTGGTAGTGAGAACACCGACTTTTCCTTCATGAAGGTCATTTGATTTTAGTTTGTCTTCAAGTTTAGGATCGAATTTTTTGAGTATCTTTTTCTTTTCTTCGGAGTTCATTGTTTCATCTTCTTTAAATGCCTGAATGGTTTTTTTGAATTGTTCTATTGGTGAGAGAGATATATTTTCTTTTGGGAGAGGATTTTCTATGTTTGGCATGGGGATAGTATAGCAGAATAGCCGCAGAACTAATCTTGCTTCGTTCCTCGCAATGACCGGAGAGTTAATTGCCTGCCCCGCGGAGCTTTAGCGAAGTGGGGTTAACTTGTCTTCTCTATGCAGGTGGAGGAGGCTACACGGTCTTTGTCGTCTGAGAAGCGCATGAGGATGACGCCTTGGGTGTCTCTTGAGAGTTTAGGGATCTGGTTGATTGGGAGTTTGACTACCTGTCCCTTTTTGGATGTGATGATGACTTCTTCTGATCCTGCTGGGATTACCTGCGCTGTGACTACTTTACCTGTCCGGTCAGTTACTTTAGCTACTTTTACGCCTTGTCCTCCCCGGCCCTGGAGTGGGAATTGGTCAACTGGTGTTTTCTTACCCAGACCATTTTCCATGATTGCGAAAAGGTCGGGTTTGTCGCCTTTGCTGATGACATCCATACCGATAACTTTATCTGATTTATCGATCTTGATACCTCTGACACCCATGGTAGCGCGGCCAAGCGGTCGGACATTTTCTTCCTTGAATTTAATTGCTTTTCCTTCTTTAGTAACGATAAGAATATCGTTCTTGCCATCGGTGATGTTACTCCATACGAGTTCATCTCCTGCTTCTAGTTTGATCGCGATCATGCCATTCTTACGGATATTTTCAAAGTCTTTGATGTTCGTCTTTTTCACTGTTCCGTTGCGGGTAGTGAGGAAGACATAGCCGGATTTTAGTTTCTTATCCAGAACGATAAATGATTCGACCTTCTCCCCTGCTTCAATGTTCAGCAAGTTAACGACTGCTGATCCCTTACTGGTGCGGCTGCTTTCACTAATTTCATATGCTCTAAGCTGATATACCTTTCCTTTATTTGTAAAGAAGAGGATATTGTCGTGAGTCTGGGCTGATCGGATATGTGAGATTGTATCTTCATCTTTCATCTTCATACCAGTGATGCCTTTTCCTCCTCGGTGCTGTGTGTGGAAGCTGTTCATGGATTGGCGTTTGATGTAACCTGTGTCGGTCATGGTAATAACTGTAGGCTCATTCGGAATCAAATCTTCCTCTGAGAACTCCCCTACTTTACCTTTGTACACTTTGGTGCGGCGTGGATCTGCATATTTTTCTCTCAGTTTTTGTAATTCTTCTTTGATGACTTCAAGAATTTTTTCACCATGAGCAAGCAGATCTTCCAGGTAAGCGATTGTTTCTTTGATCATAGCAATTTCATCTTCAATCTTTTGTCTTTCAAGAGCTGCCAGACGCCTAAGCTGCATATCAAGAATAGCGGTAGCCTGGATTTCACTTAATTTAAATCTGGTCATCAAGTTACCTTTAGCTTCTTCCTGATCTTTGGAAGCGCGGATTGTCTTGATAACCTCATCAATATGATCAACCGCAATCTTGAGACCTTCGAGAATATGCAATCGTGCTTTCGCTTGCTTCAGTTCAAATTCGGATCTTCTGCGGATGACGATATACCGGTGTTTCAGGTACTCTTCAAGAATAACCTTCAGATTCAACGTCTGTGGAGTTCCATTTACCAGAGCAACCATATTAACCGGGAAGGTTGTCTGAAGAGCTGTTTGTTTGAATAAGTTATTTAACACTTTCTTTGGCGTAGCATCACGTTTGAGCTCTATATATATGCGCATACCACGGCGGTCGGATTCATCTCTAAGGTCTGAGATACCTTCAAGCTTTTTCTCTTTGGCGAGATCAGCGATTCTGGTGATGAGCAGAGCTTTGTTGACCTGGTAGGGAAGCTCTGTGATAGTGATAGCTGACTTTCCATTGCCGATTTCTTCAATTTCTGCTTTTCCGCGGATAACGATTTTACCTCGTCCTGTGAAGTAAGCGCTTTTGATTTCGTTGATATCATAAATGGCGCCTGCTGTTGGGAAATCAGGTCCTTTAACAAATTCAAGAAGCTCATCGATAGTGACCTCGGAAGCCAATGGAACTGGAGTTGAAGAAATCATTGGTTCGTCTGACGCGCCAGTTGCGATAACTGGTGTCTCTTCTGCAGCTGCTTTTGATGCTACTGTTTTTTCATTTTCAAATTTGGTCTTGCTGATCATGTACATGATCGCATCGACTACTTCTCCGAGATTATGTGGTGGGATTTTGGTCGCCATACCTACAGCAATACCCTCTGACCCTAAAAGAAGAAGATTGGGTAATTTGGCAGGAAGGTAGACCGGTTCCTCACGTGTGGAATCAAATGTAGGGATATAATCAACGGTTTCTTTCTCTATATCGGTCAGCATTTCAGCAGTAATTGCTGCCATACGTGCCTCGGTATAACGCATAGCGGCCGGCGGGTCTCCGTCGACAGAACCAAAGTTTCCTTGTCCATCAATAAGCGGATAGCGCACTGAGAAACTCTGTGCCAAACGGACCATTGCGTCGTAAATAGGAGCATCTCCATGTGGATGATATTTACCCATAACTTCTCCGACAACAGACGCGCTTTTTTTGTATTTAGCTGAGTGCGTGAGGCTTAACTCGTGCATAGCGAAGATGATTCTGCGATGTACAGGCTTGAGTCCGTCACGGACGTCCGGAAGTGCACGGGATACGATGACAGACATCGCATAGTTCAGATACGATTTTTTCATCTCTTCCGAGAGATTTGTTATTTGTAATTTTCCAATTTCACTCATAATTTTGTTTAGAATCTTAATTCTTACTTAAAGCCTTCTGTTTGGAAGCGTTCAATACATTCATGGATGATTTTCTTTGCTTCCTCAATGTCTCCCCATCCCAATACATTGGTTGTTCCTGGTTTTTTGAGATCTTTATAGTGAGCAAAATGGAATTCGATTTTTTGCTTCCAACGTGCTCCGAGATCATCAAGAGTGTTGATAGCATCTCCTGTGTTGCGGTCATCTTCCGGAACACAGACAATTTTGTAATCCATTTCTCCATCATCTTCAAAGTTAAAGATGCCAAGAATTTTTGACTTTACCAAAACACCTGTTGGGATTGGTTCATGACAAACAAGCAGTACATCCAGTTCGTCTCCATCAGTATCTTTTGTCCCCGGGATAAATCCATAGTTCACTGGTTTTGGAAAAATATTTGGCTCTACACGGTCAAGAACAAACATACCATGTTCCCGGTCATATTCTATTTTCAGAGAGGAACCTTCAGGGATATCAATGATTGCATTGACCCAACCTTCATCGGCGTTTCCTGGTGTTAGTATCTTGTTAAAATCTGGCATAGGCTCAATTATATAGAATCACTTTTTAAATATCCAGTGTTGCTGTGATAGCATCATTGGTCATTCTGGAGCGAAGCGATAGAATCCCATCAAAGAGATCCTATCGAGGTCGTTGCCTCTCCAGGATGACAGAAACTAAATGTCTAATGTTGCCGTAATAGCGTTTGTCTGGATAAAGTGTTTTCTTGGTGGGACTTCTGAGCCCATGAGCATGGTAAATGTTGCGTCTGCTACTTCGGCGTCTCCAATTTCGATCTGCTTAAGTACTCTGTTCTCAGGGTTCATGGTTGTATCCCACAATTGATCGGCGTTCATTTCTCCAAGACCCTTATATCGTTGGACATTGATATTTGCGTTACCAGACTTCATGGTTTTCATGATTCCATCTCTCTCCGCTTCTGTATAGGCGTACCGGATGTCTTTACCTTTTTGGACTTTAAAAAGTGGAGGCATGGCTACATACAAATATCCTCTTCGGATAATTTCAGGAAGATGTCTGTAGAAAAAGGTTAGAATTAGTGTCTCAATATGTTCTCCATCCACGTCAGCATCAGTCATGATGATGACTCTGTGATAGCGTAGTTTGTCCATATTAACTGTGTCTCCTATTCCGCATCCAAGCGCGATAATAAGATTTTTGACTTCCTCATGTTCGATCATTTTATCCAGACGGGCGCGTTCAGTGTTTAGAATTTTTCCTTTCAGAGGTAGAATGGCTTGAGATTTCCGGTCTCGTCCTCCTTTGGCTGTACCGCCGGCGGAGTCTCCCTCAACGAGATATATTTCAGATAAAGCAGGATTTTTTTCCTGGCAATCGGAGAGTTTCCCTGGAAGTGTTGACCCTTCAAGTGCACCTTTTCTGATGACTGCTTCTTTTGCTGCTTTTGCTGCAAGTCTTGCTTTTGCTGCAAGAAAAACCTTTTCAAGTATTCTCTTACCCGTAGCTGGGTTTTCTTCAAAATGGGTAGTTAACGCTTCTTTTACGATTGTATTTACAATGGATTGAATTTCAGAATTACCGAGCTTTCCTTTCGTCTGGCCTTCAAATTGGATTTTGTCCTGAGGCATTTTGATGAAGATAACTGCTGTCAGCCCTTCGCGGGTATCGTCACCTGTCATTGGTTCGGCTTCAGCTTTGAGTGCTCCACTCTTCTTTCCATAGTCGTTGACAGCTCGGGTAAGCGCCATTCTAAATCCTGTGAGATGGCTACCACCATTGACGGTGTTAATAACGTTTACATAAGATTCAACATTTTCTGAATATGAATTGTTGTATTGGAGGGCGACCTCTACTTGTACATCGCCATCTGATTTATTAATAGTGATAGCGTCATGTAATGGATCTTTGTTTTCATTTAGTTTCTCAACGAGGGCTGTGATTCCGCCTTCAAAGTAGAAGTTAACCTCTTTGGTTTCTGCTTTTCTTTTATCGATGAAATGAAAGTGAAGCTTTGGTACCAGATAAGCTCTCTCACGGATGATTTTTCTGATGAAGTCAAAATCCCATGCAAAGAATTCTACACCTTCTTCGGTTGTCTGTCTAAATTCTTTGAAGATCGAACCATCAGGAAGGAAAGTTACTGAAGTTCCCTTGTCTAATCTCAGTACAGATGGGTATTCTTGTATTGTTTCTTTTCCGGTTGTTACTTCTGTTGTAGGTGTTCCCCGCTCATATCTCTGACGGATGATTTTACCATTCCGGCGAACTTCCACCCACAACCAGTCAGAAAGAGCATTTACAACAGATGATCCAACTCCGTGCAAACCTCCTGAAATCTTATATGCTGATCCTCCAAATTTTCCTCCCGCATGGAGTTTGGTCATGACGACTTCTAGTGCTGATTTGCCATATGCCGGCATCATGTCTGTAGGGATACCACGTCCATCATCTGAGACTGATGCTGAACCGTCAGGATTGAGGATAATCCATACATTCTTAGCGAACCCTGCTAGCGCTTCGTCGACACAGTTGTCAATAATTTCTCTGAGTGTTTCATGAAGTCCATATACATCGGTGGATCCGATATACATACCTGGTCTCTTACGTACCGGTTCAAGTCCTTCAAGTACCTGGATTTGTTGTGCGCCGTAGTCAGAAGGATTCGTTTTAGCCATATTTTTTAGAATACATTCTATTATACATAAGTTGAAAATAATTTCAATCAGTTTCTTAAGCTCTTACAGAAGGATAATCAAAAGAGGTAGAAAATGGAAATTATTGCTGTTGGGTTGGAGGAGGCGCTGGCTGAACTGGCTGAACTGGCTGAACTGGCTGAACTGGTTGTATTGGTTGGGCGGGTTGTGCCGGCGGGGCCTGGTTTACCG
>CAMPGJ010000071.1 GCA_946885425.1 uncultured bacterium | reverse complement strand
CATCCGCCCATTTGCCCAACCCCTAACCATCCAAAGCACCGCCCCCGCAGCCGACTTTACGATAGCTAAGTAAATTACTAATTGCTCATTTCTGATTACTTATTGATGACGAAATTCCAGGGAGTTTGTACTTGTATCTAATTAATTCGCAATGAGCAATCAGTAATAAGCAATTGAGGAAGTTCTTACTTCTGCTCCGTGTGTTTTCTCTCAAACAACATCAAATTATGTCGGGTGGTGTCTATGACGTCTGGGCTGACGCTGACGGCGGTTATGCCCCAACCTACAGCTTTATCTAGCAATGAAGGATAGAGTGATGGAGCGAGCCCGGTGAGAGACGAGGGGATGTGATGTTTCTTTGCTGTCTTGATGACCTGCTCAATAGCAGCCAGTACTGAGGGGTCGATCTCATCAAATAAGTGTGCCACATCGTGATCTTTGGGATCAATGCCTAAGGTAAACGTAGCTAATTCTGTCGTGTCAATCGCGACGCCATCAATACCTTCTTTGATAAATGCATCAATCAGGAGCACATTTGCTGGAGTAGCTACTGTCATCCAGAGTTTAAATGTTGCTGATCTATGCAATCCTGCATCAGATATGACACGCTTGATATCTTCTAATTCCCGAACTTTTCTCACTACTGGAATTATTATGCCCAGATTGTGCAGCTTCAAGTCATTTCTGACTGCTTTGATTGCCTCCAGTTCTAATTTGAGAAGGTTTTGGTGATGAAGGTGTCTATAGGTGCCCCGCAGTCCAAGAGAAGATCCAGTATCAGAAAGACGGTAGAGAATAGGCCGTGGATAAAATGCTCTACAAAACAGTGCAATTTTTTCAGCCAGCTCACTGGTGTAGGTTAATCTTTTTCCCTTTTCGATTGCTTCATGTGGGGTCATAGAAAGCTCTTTCATCAAGATTTCACCTTTGAGAAGCCCTACACCATTGACATGTTCTTGAGCTGTCTTTTCTATAAGAGAGCTGTGGGAAAGTGTGACATAAACGCGGGTAGAGGTTTTAAGTTGAGAGTTGGGAGTTGAGAGTTGAGAGTTTTCTTCTGAAGTTTTAGATTGGTGTGGGGAGCCTTCATATACTTCACCTCGGCTGCCGTTGACGGTGACGACCATACCATTGCGTAGTTTTTCTGTGGCGTTGCTACTTCCTACGACAGCGGGAATCCCCAGATGCCTGATGGCAATTGATGCATGGGAGGTTCGTCCTCCGTGATCGGAGATGATTGCGCCTGCTTTTTTGAGGTTATTTGAATAACTAAAATGAATATGCTGTAAGACAGCGATATCACCCGGAACAATTTTCTGCGAATCAGTTATATTGTGAATTATCCGTACCGGCCCGGTTACCATACCGGGAGAGATAGCAGCGCCCTGAAGAAGAAGTTTGAGTCTATGAGCTGGCACTTCATGTGCATTTTCTGGAGTTTCTGCAATGATTACCTGTTTGATATCAAGGAAATAGATGTGTCTTTTTTCTATACCCCAAGTAATGATTTGCGGGAAGTGTGTCTTATCCAGCTTGCGCCCAAGCAATGCCAAATCCATTATTTGATTATCTGTAAGTGTTTTTTTCCTTACTTCTCTTGTATCTACTGAAAGGTCTTTTTTCCTGATTACATAATGATCAGGTATAACTTTACCTTTCAATAATGGTTCAATGCTCCCTTCAACCGCATCAATAATTATTTTTGCTTTATCTCCTTTCAGAGGTTCTATGGTGACCATAACACCGGATTTATCCGGCTTTACCATCTTTTGGACGATTACGGGTACAGCTATCTGGAAGTGATCAAATTGTTGGTGATGTCGGGATAACAGCGCTTCAGGATCAAAAAATGATGCCCAGATCTCACGTATTTTGAGTATCAAATTTGCTTCCCCATGGATATCTTCAAACTCGTGGTGGTGTCCGGCAAACGATACAGCCGGCAAGCTTTGTGCAGTGACAGATGAGGTGATCTTAACACGAGATTGATGGAATACCCCACCTATTCTTTTATATGCCATATCAAGGTCTTTGATCAGATCTGGGGAAAGATGACCATGCATGAAGAGTTTGCGTATATTCGCTGATACTTGCATGAGTAATTCAGGGTGTTCATAGCTAACTGTAGCGAGGATACCATGTATCTTATCAGCAAGATTATTTTCCTGGATAAATTGGTAGTAGGCGCGGGATGTGATGACAAATCCGTCGGGAATAGGAAAACCATGTTCAGCTAGTTTTCCTAAAGATAGAGCATGTTTTCCTACTGTAGCAATATCTTCTTTTGCTGCGTCAGCAAGCCAAAGGATCAAGGCAGAATGTCCAGACATACTTTAAGTATAGGAGAAGGGCATCAAAGGTATCAAGAGTATCAAGTGTATCAAGTGCACAGAAAGGTTGTGTTATAATCTGCTGGAAAGGTATACAAGGTTCGCTAAGGAAGCGAATCTTCCGACGTAGTGGAGCATTAATGCCCAATAAGATCCTCGTGGCACTTGTCTTGCTCGTGTCACTGTATGTGTGGATGTGGGTCGCCCGCTGGACGGACGAGAAATATACGAATTGTTCTTCCTGGGAGAAGGCGCAGGGTTGGACGGGAGCCGTCGCTCTCCTGTGTGCTATTCTCTACGGAGTCGTCCAGTTCGGTATCTGGCTTCATGTCTTTTCCTGATCTATTTCGGAGGTGATGTTTGCTAAGCAGGTTCTGGGATTTTTCCAGGTATTCGTCTCTCACTAGCGAGAGGAATAATACAAGGGTAAGTCCATGTACTTAAAATCAGAAATGACCAAGAAAAAGATGTATCGCAGCCTTGCGATAACGCCTTCGGGCACATTTTTTTCGGATCCTTTCCGATTTTTGGCCACCGCGCCGACCTTGTATACCTGCTTTACTTACCCACAAATTATTTCTCCATCTACAGTAAGCTCATCTATGATACGCTGAATATAGTTTATTGTCGTTACTCTGTATGTCAGCTGAACGAATACATAAAATATTGAGCATCAAAGGTTTGCCCGAGTGGTTACATAGTGCCCCAGAAAGAAATCGTGCTAGTAGAGGGATCCCAGGAAAATCTCACCCTCCATTCCCGAAAGAAATTTTTGACAAAAGACAATATTTAGGAGAAGGAGATGAACAAGTAGTATATGGGTTCCCTCATGATTCAAAATTTTCAGGAATTGTAATAAAGGAAAGCAAACAGCATATTCCTAAAGTTCCTGCACTTCTCGTGCGGGTTGTTGCTGGAGAAAGTAAGTTTATTGAAACATTCAACTCCTGGCAGGAAACTGCCGGTATAAAACAGAAAGAACTTAAAGTAATGTCAGATATTTTTGGGCCATATATGTTGCCAACAAGCTATATTCATGGGTATGCGTCAGACGAATCGGGAAGAACAGCTAATTATTGTGTTCAGCAACGAATAGAAGGCAAAGACGTTAGTACATATATGCAGGAACACAAATCTGTACGGGCAAATCCAAAAATACGTGAGCAGCTTTTAGATATTGTTTGGGCAAGTAAGAAGGCTTTTATTGAGCTTGGTGCTACCCCTGACTTTGATAAAGGACGAAATATGTATGTGACAAATAACGAAGAAGTAATGCTCAATGATCCTTCAATATTTGTTTTTTTGAGTGAATTGGCAAATAACAATGATATGCCTTTTATAGCAAGACGTTTTATTGCCAGACGTATTAGTAATGAAGTGAAGTATATAAAAGGTCTGGAGCGGGAATTAGACCCAACCCCCGAAGAATCTCTTTCCCGGGATATAGCATTTTCTGTTGCAGAGCCAGCTTTTAAAGAAAAAATGGATAAGCTTAAACCAAGAATAAGATTGCGCAAAAAACATACGCCTAACTTTACTATTGCCGCGTAAAAAAGATAGTAGTGTCTCTTTGTTAGCTGAACAACCTCTGTTATAATCCGAGATAATTCTTATGTCAGAAAAATTTCCGCCACATAAAGATAGACAAGAAGTTGCATATATTTTTGCCACATCATTAAGACAGGTCAAAAATGACAGACGAGCCGCAGCAATATTTGCCAAAGATCAGAAAGAACGTCCGCGAAAAGAAGCCAAAAAAGCAGCATTGGCATATCTTAAAGACCAAGACGAGGACAAATCTCTTTTGTCAGGAGAAGAGCGTACATCTCTTCTGAAAAAAAGGGAAGAGCTTGCCCGATCAGATCAAACTCGGCTCGATGAAAAAAGAGGTAATTTTTCGGTTATAGACCGTGGGATCTTGGTTGTCAAAGTAGATTCTAAATATCTAAGTGGGTTTACTAAGGAAGAGCGGGTAAAATTATATAAAAAAGCAGGATATACTGAGGATGAAATTAGCAACGTTACAGGAGAAAAAGTGGTATTTTCTAATATAATTGGAAATGCCCTCACCCCTGTCTCAGAAGTATTGAGGACAGGTGCAGCGGCGATGGGTGGGGCAATGCCGCTTATGGATCAGATACCAAATAATAGTGTAGCTGCAGGTTTGGCAGTGGCTGCATATGTTGGTTCCTTGGGAGCTGCAACTGAGATAAATCTTAAACTTACAAAAGAAGCTGGTACAAGCCCTTTTAACACGCTTACTACGACGTATTACGTGGGAGATAAGTTGTTTAAAAACAAAACACGGGATTGGATGGCGAGAGTAATTTCCCAGGGTGGAGATTACTTTCTTCACATGGGTATTGTGGGAGGAATGGCTGCATTTTCCGATGGTGATTTGCGTAAAGTAACAGCTGCAAGTCTGGCTATGGCTGCGTACAATGGAGTTGTAGGCGGAGCCAGTGAGGTGTGGCGCCGTATGGCTGGGAAAGAAAAGAAATAACTTTCGTTGACAACCATAGCGTTTGTAAGTATATTAGATAAAGAAAATAGTTAAATAAATTCACGTATGTCATTTTCTCAGGACGACCTCACAAAATTCAAAGGGCTCTATATTGAAACTTCACGGAAGTATTTAGAGGATATGCTGCAAGCTGTCGCTAAAATAAAGCAAGGCGAAAAGACTGAAGAATTGGTGCACTCCGTATTAATAGCAGCTCATTCTTTGGCGGGCCAAAGTCAGGTGGCTGGTTATAAACAGATCGCAGGTTTATCATCTCAAATACAACAAGTTTGTATTGAGAAAGAAGAGCAGCATCTGAATCTTGATGAGAATGTACTTCAGATAGAAAATGCAGCAAAAAGAATGCTCGAATCAGTAGAAGCAATTGAAAAAGGTGGAGAAGAACTGGATTTGAGTGAAGAAATCAAAAGTTTGCAATTTTAATCATTGTCATGCTGAATTCAGTTCAGCATCTAATTAGATCCTGAAACACGTTCACTTCGTTCAGTGCGAGAACCTGCTTTGCAGGCAAGTTCAGGATGACGCGCACTAATTTATGAAAATTTTAATCGTTGAGGATGACAAGTTTTTTAGGGAGTTTTATAGCGTTAAATTACGTGAGAATAATTTTGAAGTTGATGCAGCAGAAGATGGGGAAATAGGTCTGGAAAAAGTAACTAATTTCAAGCCTGATCTTATCTTGCTGGATTTAATCATGCCCAAAAAAGATGGTTTTGATGTTCTACAAGCACTTGCTGCTAATCCAGAGACGAGTGTCATCCCTGTTCTTGTTTTCTCCACACTCGGCCAGGAAAAGGATATCCAGAAAGCAATTGATTTAGGTGCAAAAGGCTATACCAACAAAAGCTTCTACGACATCGACCAACTTCTAAAAAAAATCTTCGAAGTAGCAGGGAAGTAGAAGCCCCACAGAGTGCAAAATGCAAAGTGCAAAGTTCATAATCAAGGAAGAATTTGTAGTAAATTAAACTACCTTAACTTTTAATTTTTCATTTTGAACTTTTAACTAACATAAGCCCCTTGCGCCCCCTCCCCAAAATGTTAAATAATATATGTACGTAGTTTTGCGGCAAATAGCTTATGGCTTATGGCTAATA
>CAMPGJ010000070.1 GCA_946885425.1 uncultured bacterium | reverse complement strand
AAAAATAACAGTATGAATACATGAATTATGAATGCTCCTGCCAAATTTAATAAAACAGTAATTGTACTCCCTTCAAATTTGATAAGCATAAGTAAATAGATAAAAAAAGTAAGGGCAACAATACGAAGAGTAAGTCCTTTTTTATCTTTTTTAAACTCCTGCCACGGCACCCTGGAGAAATAAAGATACAAGAAAAATGCATGAAGCAATAATAATCCTGCTACATAAACAACAGCAGGAACCATCAATTTATAATGAACAAGCGGGACAAGAGCTAATGTTGTTAAAAGAAGAGTTACAGTCTTTTTTATAAATAGACTGCGGTTAGTTAAATATATTCTCATCTCTTCATTATACCACTGGAGGCTATATTTCTAAATTGAAGATTTGCTTGGCATTTCTCCAGAATACTAATTCTTTTTCTTCTTCAGTTAATTCTAATTGATCTACGGCTTCTTTATATTCTTTCAGATCATAGATGGGCCAATCTGTTCCAAATAGACATTTTTTATAATCTCCGACAAATGATTTGAACCGTTTTAAATCTGATACAAACTCTTGTACTGATTCATCAGGGATCGATTGATATTCCATAAAATAACCAGATACATCAACATAAACATTTGGATTTTTTGAGACAACTGCAGCAGCATCCATAATCCATGGATTTCCAAAATGCGCCATGACTATCTTCAGGTCGGGATACAGAGTTGCTACTTCATCTATTTCAATCGGATGAGCTTGTTTTAATAATCCTTTATAACCTACTTCTAAAACTCCAGTATGAAAAATAACAGGTTTGTTTTTTTCTTCACATAATTGATAAAGGGAAAATAATTTGGGATCATTAGGATAGTACCTTTCGTAACCCGTATAAAATTTGAGACCTTTTATTTTCCTATTGTCTAAATACTCAACATTTTTTGCTATTTGCTCTTCTCCCAAGTTTTTATAATCAACCCACCCGATAACATCCAACTGATCATATGGTTCACACTGTCTGATGATTTCATCTGTAGGATCATCCTCACCTGCGATAACCAGTGCTCTAGCAACCCCCGCCATATCCATCGCTGCAACAAGATCTTCGGCAGTATATCTCTTACCATTTGTCTCACCCAGATGTGTATGACTATCAATAATCATATACCGAGTATAACAAGCAATTTTAAGAGAGTAAACCAGACATTATAGTAAAGGTCTGACATTTTGATATAATCATGTAATCAATGAGTACTGTAAGAATAGAACCGGCATGGAAAAAAGTGTTGGAAACAGAGTTTGACAAGCCATATTGGAAATCATTGACAAAAGGTGTTCGCGATCAATATACAACAACGACAGTATATCCACCTGCAAAAAATGTTTTCCGTGCTTTTGATCTCTGCCCTCTGGATAAGGTAAAAGTAGTCATTGTGGGACAAGACCCCTATCATGGAGCAGGTCAAGCCAATGGACTCTCTTTTTCGGTAAACGATGGGATAACACTTCCCCCTTCACTAAAAAATATTTACAAGGAAATTTATGGCGATCTGGGAATCACTCCAAATGCTTCAGGAGACTTGTCTCGTTGGGCTAGTCAGGGCGTGCTCATGCTCAATAGTGTGCTAACGGTTCTGGCAAATAAGCCTGCCTCTCACAGCGGCATAGGCTGGGAGCAGTTTACTGATGCAGTCATTGAGTCTCTCAATAACCGTTCTCATATTGTCTATCTCTTATGGGGAAGATATGCACAGGCAAAGGGTGAAGTAATCAACAGAGATAAAAATCTGGTCCTAACCTCCGCCCATCCTTCTCCGTACTCCGCAACCAAATTTTTTGGAAACCATCACTTCAGCAAATGCAATCAGTACCTGGAAAAGCACGGCATGACAGCAATCGATTGGAGGTAAATAATACTATGAAAAAATCGAAATTTTCTATTGCTCATAAAGACGAAGAGTTGGTGGAGCTTGTAAGTAAAACTGACCAAAAAACATTGGCTATCTGGGCAATTGATTGCGCGGAGCGTGTCATGCCGTACTTTGAGGAAAAATATCCGGAAGATTCCCGTCCGCGAAAAGCTATTCAGACGCTTCAAGAATGGATACAAACCGGAGTATTTTCCATGAAAGTTATCCGCAAGGCCTCACTTGACTCTCATGCTGCTGCCCGCGATGTAGGAGAAGATAATGCAGCTCGCTCTGCTGCCCGCGCAGCTGGCCAAGCAGTGGCAACCGCGCATGTCCCAAGTCATGCATATGGTCCTGCAATTTATGCGCAACAAGCCATCCATAGAGCTTCTGAAGATAATAATGCTGATACAGCAGTAATAAAAGAACGTAATTGGCAGTATGAACACTTACTTAACTTGAGGAAAGACAGCCTAATCAAATGATCCTGTTTTTACTTCACCTGCGCGTTTGAAGTTGGCAAAAATGACACCACTTGGAGAGGTTTTAGATTCTGTAAGGGTAAAGGCAGCAGGGATAGTACCCTGCGCAAAAAGTTTTTTTCCATGACCTAATGTGACAGGAAAAATTTTGAGCCAAAGCTCATCTACCAAATCATGCTTCAGTAACGTTTGAACCAGATTACCGCTTCCATACACTTGTAGATCTGGCCCGTCTGAGTTCTTTAGCTTTTTCAATTCATCGATATCATTTAGCACGACAGTATTTTCCCATGTTGGGTCTTTTAATGTTTTTGAGACAACATATTTTGGAACTTTATTTACCTGGGGCCATGCTTCTGTATGTTTTGGCCAATATCCTTCCCAGATGTCATACGTTTTGCGTCCAAGGAGCAAGCCATATGTCTCTTTCATTTGCTTTTCCATTTCTTGTCCAGACACTTCATCAAAATAAGGCACAGTCCACCCGCCATATTTGAAACCGTCAGAAGTATCTTCTTCCTGTCCGCCAGGAGCCTGCATGACACCATCAATTGTAATGAATTCGAGTACAATAATTTTTCTCATATATTTATTCTCAACTTAATTATCGTCATCCTGGCCGTGTCCAGGATCTCTCTCGTTACTGCGGTAAGAGATTTACCCCAAGGGCACTTGCTACACAGTAGCGGCGCTGAAAGTCGTTGCTTTCCAGAATGACGTCGCAAAATGAGCATTATCAACTATTTTCAACGTATTTTTTGAAGTTATCAGAAATTGCTTGCCAACCACTTCTCTGCATCTCCTCAGGATTTATATTTTCTGGATCAAACGTTACTGTTACCTTCACACCTTCGGGTAACTCTACAAATTCTACCTTTACATGTCTTATACCCTGTCCTTCTAGATCATCCATGTCATATTCTATGAGTTCATGCTCCTTAACGTCTGTATAGGTTCCAGCTAAGTCAAAACTGGCACTTTTATCTTTGGCGGCCATAGTTGTTTTGAATCTTCCACCTACACGCAAATCATTTTCTGCTGCTGGTGCTTCCCAGTCATCCGAAGCGAACGCCCAATGTATAATATGCTCAGGTTCAGTCCAATATTCCCAGACTTTCGCAATAGGAGCTTTGACGATAGTTTCTACTGTAATTGCATTTGTTTTCATAATTAATCCAATTTTATCATATGTTATTTATTATTTAACATAAGATAAAATACAAGTTTTCTTTGGAGCAAACAATCTTTATTCCAATTCTTTTTCCATATATGTGTCTGTATAGTGTATTCCTTCAGTTTCTTTCTCTACTTTTTTTATTTTTTTAAACCCAAATTTGAGATATGCTGGTTCTCCGATAGAGCCACCATATAAAAATAATTTCTTAATCTGTCTTTCTCTAGCCAGTTGTTCAAGCATATTGTAAAGCAATCTACCCACTCCTTTTCCTTGATATTCCGGATCAACAAAAAAGGTCCTTAGTTCATTTTCTTTTAAACCGATAATCCCTATTACTTTTTGCAACGAGCTGTCAATCGCAATAAAATACTCAATTTCTTGCACTTTAACTTTAAATTTCTCAAGATCGTACTTGTGACAAAATTTTTCAATCAAACCAGGAGGGTATATATTTTTTTGAGAAACCTGAATAGTTCGCTGGATCATCTCAATAGTTTGTGGATACCACTTTTCTAACAGCGGGATAATTTGAATGCCCATCTATAAATTGTATCAAAAAAATTATATTATTAAATCATTTTCTGACTTCATGTGTACGGCGTCTGTTAACAACTTTTGTATCACAGCAACAAAAACAGCAATTACACTCGAAATAAAAGTAAATACGAATCCTAATGTAACAAAACCTGTTACGTCTTCGTTTGGATCCATATTCTTTGCCACACTGATTCCTACTACTAACGCTACGACAACTAAAACACTAAATATAGTTGCACAAATTTTTATATTCCGTAGCGCCTTAATGGATTTGTTTGAAAAAGCTTTATTTTTATCTATGTAGGTTAAGAATTTGAGAGCCTGATACAAAGCCACAAAAAATGGGGTGGACAACACATACGCACCTCCTAAAAAAGTATACGTCAGTAAGAGATTAGTTGGTTTTCCTACCGATTCTTCCCGTACAAGCTCAGGTAATAAAATGAAACATACTGCCAATGCTGCTACCCCAACTAGATAGACAACTGCTTTTGCGAAGATTGTTGACCCCGATTTAATCGGGGTTGATCCCCTTTTCATAAAGTTTCCCCTTCTTTACCTTCCCTACCGGCAGGAAGATACTCCAGAATATCTCCTGGCTGACAATCCAATGCTTTACAAATAGCTTCCAGTGTTGAGAATCGGATAGCCTTCGCCTTACCATTTTTCAAAATAGAAAGATTGGCCATAGTTATACCAACTTTTTCGGTAAGTTCTGTCACACTCATCTTTCTTTTTGCTAACATTACATCAATATTAATTATTATTCCCATATATTTAGGTCTTACGTCTTGCTAGACCGTTAAATCATTTTCTGACTTTATATCCACAACATTTTGTAAAAGATTCTGAAAGATAGCTGCCACGGTGGCAACGACAAGTGACCCAAAAATAACCACAAATCCTATTGCCACGACACCTGGTGCATCATCCCTATCAGCGACAGTAAATATGTAAGGCATGCCTGCAGTATATAATACACTAATTATGATTCCACAATATTTAATGATCTTTAATGCTTTTATAGAAACTGACGAAAAAATTTTATTCTTATCAATGTAATTTAAAAGTTTCATTACATGATAAAGCGCTATGAAAAATGGTATCGCTGGAATATACATCCCTAGTAAAATAGGCCGGTAATCTCCAGTGTCGTCTGATCTAATTCCTGAAGGCAACACAAAAATACACAACACCAAGACGACGACTGCGATAAGAAGAATAAAAAACCTCAAGAATAATGTTGAACCTCGTTTCATAGTATATTTATAAGCTTATCATATCAATGTATTTATCGTTTGTCAATATATAATTATCGCTATTCATTATTAACATAACACTTTATTTTCATGTTAAAATAAAAGCATGGAGACAAAACATCGAATATATACAATGAGCTTTGCAAGGGTCTATCCCCTTTATATAGCTAAGGCAGAAAGAAAAGGACGCACCAAAGCGGAAGTGGATGAGATCATTTGCTGGTTAACCGGATATAGCAAAATAGAGTTCGAATCGCAGCTGAAGAAACAGACAGACATTGAGACTTTTCTAGAAGAAGCTCCCCAACTGAATCCCTCTCGGACGTTAATCAAAGGCGTAATTTGTGGTGTTCGTGTAGAAGACATTAAAGAACCAACCATGCAAAACATCCGCTACCTGGATAAATTAATCGATGAGCTAGCAAAGGGCAAAACGATGGAAAAGATTTTAAGGAAATAATACTATGAAAATTCAACGGATTGATCATATCGGCGTAGTGGTAGATGACTTAGAACAGGCGAAAGCATTCTTCTTGGACTTTGGGTTTACGGTTCAAGGCGAGGCCGAGGAGCAAAGTGAATTATTGGACAAAGTAGTAGGATTAAAAGGCGCTAAATCACAGATTGTCTTCCTCCAGGCGCCGAACA
>CAMPGJ010000069.1 GCA_946885425.1 uncultured bacterium | reverse complement strand
GATCCATGATGTTTCGGGGTTGAAAGAATAAAACCGTTTCGAAGCAAGTTACAAACTTGCTCCGGCGAAGTTTCCTATTAGATTCTGAAACAAGTTCAGGATGACAAAATGGCTTGCCCATCCATTAGCGATATGATAGAGTAAATAATGTTTAATACACATAGATATTTGAAGAATTTGTAGTAAAATTCGTAATACAATTCGTAGAAATTCGCATTTAAATGAACGCGCTTAATAAAGTCATCGAACTCTCATTCTATAGCCTCTTTTTCATTGTCCCTTTGATATTCTTTGGTAACACTTCAGAACTATTCGAATTTAACAAAATGTGGTTGGCTTTTGGGCTTACAATTATTATTGCTACATCGTGGATAATAAAGATGATTCTACAAAAAAGAATCGAGATCCAAAAGACACCGCTAGACATACCTATTTTGCTTTTTCTGGGGTCACAAATAATATCAACATTATTTAGTTTGGATCCACATGTTTCCTGGTGGGGATATTACTCCAGATTTAACGGCGGACTCCTCTCAATTGTTAGTTATATTTTGCTGTACTATGCTTTTGTTTCCAACTTGCAAGTCAAGCATGTTCTGAGAGCACTTTCTCTTAGCCTTCTCTGCGGCATCATTGTTGCTTTGTGGGCATTTCCAGCTCATTTTGGTTATGACCCGACGTGTTTCCTCTTCAGAGGCACCCTAGATACTTCATGTTGGACTGAGCAATTCAAGCCGACTATCCGCACTTTTTCAACACTAGGACAACCCGCTTGGCTCGCTGCATATCTCGCCCTCCTCCTCCCCCTCTCTATGGTGTACGCATTAAGAGGATCCAGTGGAAAATGGAAAATAGCAGCATTTTTATTGCTCTCTGCTTTTTTTTACATCAACCTCGTCTTCACCAATACTCGGGCTGGATTTATCGGATTCGCTATCGCTGATGTTATCCTGTTTACATTACTTTTTCTTAAACATTCATCCAAAAAATCCGTACTTACAACTTTTCTCATAGTACATCTTGTTTTCTTCATCTCAAGCTTTTTCTTTGGTTCACCAGGAGGGTATTGGCAAAAATATACCTTTCAAGAGATTACAAAACCAGCCGCTCCTGCAGCCCAAGAAAACATAACTACTCCAGCACCAGCTCCTGAATCATCAGGAGGAACAGCCAATGCCATACTGATCACAGATTCCGCAGATATTCGAAAGCATGTATGGAAAGGCGCAATCGATGGATGGAAAGCAAATCCAATTTTCGGAACAGGTGTAGAAACATTTGCTTTTGCTTATTATAAATATAAACCTGCAGAACATAATCTCACTTCAGAATGGGACTACCTTTATAATAAAGCGCACAATGAATACCTCAATTATTTGACGACCACTGGTGCATTCGGATTAGGAACATACCTTTTTATGATTGGAATGTTCCTATTCCTAGCCACAAAAAAAATAATATCCAATGTCAAATATCAAATGCCAAATATCAAATCGAAAGATCATTTGACATTGGTAATTGCGCTGATAAGCGGCTATGTCTCTATCTTAATCACTAATTTCTTCGGTTTTTCAGTGGTTATCATGAATGCATATCTCTTCCTTATCCCTGCATTTATATTCCTTCTTACTGATATGCTTGATCCGGAAAAAGTCTTTTCTTTAGGTGCTAAACACCCAAAACATAAAGGAGCCAACTCTTACCAATGGACAGCTATTATTACCTTACTTCTTACTTCAAGCTTCTTACTTCTCTCCCTCTTCTGGTATTGGTATGCAGATGTAGCATATGCCCTGGGCAATAATTTAGACAAAGCCGGACAATATCAACAAGCTTATCCTAAATTAATGGAAGCAGTTACCACAGAGCCAAATGAACCTGTTTATAAAGATGAACTTGCAATTAATACAGCTGTTCTTTCGACTGCATTGTATGCTCAAAAAGATATAGAAAACGGAAGTAAATTTGCACAAAATGCAATAGCACTCAGTGACGATGTAGTTACCAAACATCCTAATAACGTCGTGTATTGGAAAAACCGCGTGCGAGTTCTGTATACCCTTTCTGAGACTACACCGGAAAACCAACAGCAATACCTTATGCAAGCAGTACAGGCAATCGACAAAGCAGCTGAGCTTGCACCTAATGACGCAAAAATTGCTTATAATCAAGGCGTACTCCATGGCCAAACAGGAGATGTAAAAAGAGGAATAGATACACTTGAGCACACACTTACATTAAAGCCAGACTACAAAGATGCATACTTTGCCTTAGGACTTTTCTACCATCAGCTGGCTGTTGATAAAGATGGTAAAATTATAGATCCTGCTTTGCAGGGAAAAGCCGAAGAAAAAATGGAATACATTCTCAAAAATCTCTCCTCTAAAGATAAGCAGATAGAAGACACTTTGAAAGATTGGGGCGCCTCCAAATAATTCGTCATCCTGGCGGCGTCCAGGATCGCTAACCACAATACCCAGAGAGATTCTGGAAAAGTCGTTGCTTTCCAGAATGACGGCTATGGGTGGAATTTCCTCATCAGATATAGTAAAATGCATGGTATGTTGAAAATAGTTCAGGCACCAAATCCAGTTCTTGCCCAAAAAGCTAAGCCCATCGCAAAAGTTGATACTACCGTACACAAACTGATCAAACAAATGATCGTCACACTCGAGCACGCAAAAGACCCTGAAGGCGTAGGACTGGCAGCACCACAGGTGGGGAAATCTCTCCAGCTTTTCATCGTTAAAATGACACCCCGATCACCTATCCTTACATTTATTAATCCTAAAATTGAATCATTTTTTGATGAACCTGAAGAGGATAAAGAAAAAAATGAAGAAGAATCAAAGGAAAAGGATGTCCAGCTTGAAGGATGTCTCTCTCTTCATAGTATCTGGGGAGTTGTTAAAAGGAAATATGGAGTTGTCCTCTCATACCTGGATGAAAACGGAAAAGAACACCAGAAAAAATTTGATGGATTTATGTCAGTAATTATTCAGCATGAATATGATCACCTCCAAGGTGTCCTCTTCCCAAAAAGAGTCCTTGAACAAGAAAATCCTCTTTATAAATCTGTGAAAAATAAAAAGGGAGAGACAGAGTTCGAAGAAATTGAGTTATAATATGCGAATTGCTACAAATTTTTCTACTACAAATTTAGCTACAAATTCTACAAATTATTCGTAGATTAGTAGTAAAATTCGTTCTAATTCGTAAAAATTCGCATATGAATATAATTTTCTTTGGTACTCCATCATTCGTCGTCCCCGTATTGGAAGCTTTAACAAAGAAGTATGACGTCGTCGCAGTCGTCACAGCACCAGATAAAAAAGTAGGACGCAAACAACTCCTCACGCCATCCCCCGTTAAACAATTCGCCCTCGCACAAAAAATTCCAGTTCTACATCCGCAAATGGAAAATGAAACCTGGAAAATGGAAAATATTACAGCTGATCTGTTTGTTGTCGCCGCTTACGGCAAGATTATCCCTCAATCTATCCTAGAACTACCAACTTTTGGTGCGGTAAACATTCATCCTTCACCCCTGCCAAAATACAGAGGCCCTTCACCTATTACTCAGACAATCCTCAATGGAGATACTACAAGCGCCATCAGTTTCATGAAGATGGACGAACAAATGGATCATGGTCCAATACTCAAATCAGTCCCCTACGACATTCCTGAGGAGACAACAACAGAATCACTCACTCCACAAATATTTGCAAAAGCCGCTGAATTATTACCTCAGGTAGTTGATGATTATGTAGATGGAAAATTAGAACCGGTAGAACAAAACCACGATGAAGCCACCTATACGCATATAATTAAAAAAGAAGACGGCTTCATCGATCTGGACACCCCCCCATCACCCGAGCAGCTCAATCGCATGATCAGAGCCTACTACCCCTGGCCAAGTGTCTGGACAAAATGGCAAATGGACAATGGACAATGGAAAATTTTGAAGCTATTACCAAACAATATGCTTCAAATGGAGGGTGGCAAGCCGATGAGTATCAAAGATTTCCTAAACGGGTATCCAGAGCTAGAAGAAAAGATACAAAAAATTCTGCATTAGATTATTGGAAAATTGATCGGGTTGTTGGTTATTTGAGCGACTATAGTCCTGAGCTTGCCGAATGGATTGGATTATTACGCGAGGACCTGTGGGGCTTCTGTTACTTCAACTGGCTGAGGTACTGGTGCGGTAGCTTTCTTGAATGTTCTCAAACATTTTGTGCACAGCTTTATACGAACGAATCCGTTGCCGGTATCGATTCTTGAGCTGTGAAGGTTTGGTTTAAAAATCTTCTGTGTACGTCTTTTTGAGTGGGACACGTTGTGCCCAAACATAACACCTTTTCCACAATTAGCGCATTTCATTGCCATAGAGTGATATGATATCATATTACTACGTTTATCTCAAGTGATAAACGATTTTCCATTGTCCATTTACCATTTTCCATTGTTTTTTGATTTTTAGTATTTAAATTTAAAATGATATATAACAGATAAATGGAAAATGGAACCTGGAAAATGGAACATTAAAATTTCATGGAAATTTTATCTATTATAATCAGTCTCACTATCCTGCTCTTTTCTTCTGTACTCCATGAAGTGGCTCATGGTTGGGTTGCTTACAGATTAGGTGATCCTACCGCCAAACTTCTAGGCCGGCTTACCCTCAATCCTGTAAAACATATTGATCCTTATATGAGCATACTCCTCCCCATCATTCTTTTCATTGGAAGTGGAGGAAGATTTATTTTTGGAGGAGCCAAACCTGTACCAGTTGACCTATTTAACTTGCGGGACGGTATGAAAGATTTTGCATTGGTTTCTGTTATGGGACCGCTGACTAACCTACTTTTGGCTATCACCGGAAGCATCATTATCCATTTCTTATTTCCTGAATTTTCATTTAACGAAGTAATGGCGAGTGGAATAGTGGGCTATATCCTTGCCCAAATTGTTTACCTTAACCTTCTTCTTGCAATTTTTAACCTCATGCCCATCCCCCCTCTTGATGGCTCTCGTGCTTTTGCTTTACTTCTTCCCGAAAAAACAGCCGCTGCATATTTGGCGATTGGTTCAGGGCCATTTGGATTTATGATACTCTTTTTCCTTCTTTTCTTCCCTATTGGCGGCTTTTCTTTGATGGGTATCCTCTCAAACCTTATCGATTTCGGGCTAAGAATGCTGGGGTTTTAATAACTCAAGTCACAGTTGACAAACTGCGTGTATTTTCCCCACAATAAAAGTAGAGATGAATAAAAAAATATTCCCTAAAGGCATCCGCGCTGCATTGACCAAAAAGAAAAAACTGAAAGGGAGAGCCAGAACAGGGTCGTTATATCTCATTGCTGTATTGGGGCTCATTACCGCAGGAGCTGTTCTTGCAATAGGCGGACCTACACCCGATATCAAAGCGGATAGCTATGATCCTCAAAAAGTAGACCCATCCGCGTGCTGTGATAGTGGTAATGGTAGTGCATGCCGGCCAATTCAAGATCAACAAATTGTTTACAATGGTCAACCTTATGCTCTGCTTAAATCAAATGTTATCATTAACAGCATCCATCTTCACGGAACAAACGAATTCGGTTCGGATGGCCAGAGAATATTTATTAATAGCAGCAACACTACTGCCGACTTCAGCATATCAGGATGTGAACATGGTAAAGACCTTATCAAGATGTCCCACACAGATAAATTCGCTCAAAAATGTTTGGGTATACCAAATGAACAGATAGTATATCTATGTACCAGCAAAGATCAATGCGAACCAGATGCCAAAGGAAAAACATATGATGTTTACTTCAGGTTTAAAGACGGCCCCGTACCTAGTCCTCTCGCATTTTTATGTCCCAAACCCAAAAATCCAGGAGGAGATGCACCAAAACAAGAATTAATTCCAGCTCCGCAAGCGGCAGGAAGAAAAAACCTCCAGCTTGAAACTTTCCAGCTCAAAAAGAATGTTGATCCTATGGAATGGCTAGTCCCCTGGCCAGA
>CAMPGJ010000068.1 GCA_946885425.1 uncultured bacterium | reverse complement strand
CTCAAACAAATGGGGGTTACTCATTCCCAAATGCATTACGAAAAGTTCTCCTTGTAGTATAATCATTTTATGAGAAGTGTTGTTGAGGGGGAAAAGCATTTTACAGCTTCGGTTTGGATAGTCAGTAAGGGCCAGCCGAAAAAAGCTTTGCTTTTACATCACCGGAAATTTGATAAGTGGATGCAGCCGGGTGGACATATTGAGAAGTTTGAAAATCCTGTTGAGGCGGCGATCCGGGAGGTGAAAGAAGAAACCGGGGTGGATATTAATTTTCTTGCAGATGAGATAAATAAACTTGATGAAGTGGGGTCTTTGCTTCCTGTACCGGAGTATCTTCAGGAACAAGTCATTCCCTCATACGGAGATGAGCCAGCTCATTTCCATCTGGATATGCAATACGTCGTAGAAGTAGATGAACAGGAGATTGTCCATAATATACAAGAATCACATGATATTGGTTGGTTTACATTGGAGGAAGTGTTGAAATTGCCGATATATAAGGATACTGGAATTATCCTCACAAAATTGCTCGGATAAAACCGCAGATTAAGCAGAACGTTACGCAGAACTAATCAGCTGAAAACGGAAGAGGTTATTGTAACTCCTGGATTCCCGCGTTCGCGGGAATGACATATTAAAAAGCCCGTGGTACCCGTACACTTTGCTCTTAATACTTTTTACTGCTTTTGATCCCCTTCGTTTGATGTTATAATTCTGTAGGTTGACAGGTCTGCCTCAATGTACTTCAATTAAAAAGGAGGTCTTCTTTTATGAATGTTCCAACAGTCACGCATAATGGCGTATCATTTATCAATGTTAGCAAGCCTACTGCTGCGCAGATTGAATTCTTAAATAAAAATTTTGGATTCAGTATGTTAAATCTTGAGGATTATTTGTATAAAACACAAATTCCTAAGATCGAGTTATACAAAGATTATTCTCTTGTTGTGATGGATATTCCTTACATTGAGAAGGGAAGAAGGGAGGGGGGAAGCACAAGACCTTCACTTATCCCAAATGTCCTCGCAGGCCGTGTACTCCCCACATTTCCAAAACTCCCAAGAAAAAAGAGAATCAGTGTAGGAGAAGTGGATTTCTTTATCGGTAAAGATTATATCGTAGTCCTGCATGATGAAAAAACTCCACAAATTGATGAGCTCTTTGAAATGTGCAAAATTACTTCAAAGCATCGTGATGAGCTCATGGGACAAGGTGCTGTGTATCTTTTTTATCGTATTATTGATATTTTGGTTGATTCATCATTTTCATATGTTGAGGATATCACTAATACTATTGATTATATCGACCGCAAATTAGAAGAAAGTACATCGGCATCAGTTATTGAGGATATTTCAATGACCAGACGGAATATAGTTGTATTCGAAACTATGGTGAAGCCCGCTCTTCCAATATTCGCTGATCTGGAAAAAGGGAAATATCCTAAATTGAATGGTGAAATGACTCCCTATTGGAGTAACATTTTAGACCATTTGCAAAAAATTTGGGAGAGATTGGAAGATAACAAAGAATTAATTCATGGCATTGCTTCAAGTCATGAATCGATTCTTTCTAACCGAAATAATGAACTCGTCAAATTCTTTACTATCATTACATCGGTTTCTTTTCCCTTCGTTATCGTTAATAATCTATATTCGATGAATGTGAAAGGGTTACCATACTCTGATCAAATATGGATTGTGCCAATTCTTTTCTTCATAATATTCCTCGGCGGAGTAGGAGTCGTCACCTACTTCAAGTATAGGGACTGGCTCTAGTTTAGTTATAAAGTTATAAAGTCGAAAGTTTTAAAGTCTCCGTTTTTTACTTTATAACTTTATAACATTATGAACTTTATAACTTCTATTTGAGCAGCAGCTCAAATAGTGAGTTGAGGGGCATGGCGGCTACTCCGACTACTTGATCGGCGCCTCCATAATAGATGTAGACTATGTCGTTCATAATAACTGATCCGCAGGGGAACACTACATTGGGCACTTCTCCATATAACTCATAATCTGTTTCAGGTTCAAAAACAGGCTCTTCAGTACGTGCGATAACTTTAAATGGATCATCATAATCCAGCAACATAGCGCCAACTTTGTAAACATTGCCACCTTTGTCCGATTCACCTACGCCATGATAGAGAAGAAGCCATCCGTGCTTTGTCTCCATAGGTGGGCCTGCGATACCAATTTTGATGCTATCCCATTTGCCTGGCCGAGGTCGCGCAAGAATTTTGCCAGTCAGATATCTTCCTTCATGAAAATAGAGATCATTTGTAACTTCAAGCCAAATTTCTACTCCCATACGATGAAACGCGAGATACGTATCACCTTTCCCCTTGACGATACAGGCGTCTTTATCGTCAGTTTCCGGAAGAGAAATAAGTCTTGGTCTTTCCCAATACCAGCGTTTCTGAAGGAAATCATCGAGATTGATGGAGGTCAATGCAACTCTAGGTGGGTGTTTTCCATCATACGCAGTATATGTCATAAAAATTTTGTCACCGATCCGTGAGATACGTGGATCCTCACAACCAGAGTTGCCTTGTGGATGCTCTTTTATTTCAAAAGGCTCACGTGGTGTATAAATGGGATCGGGGAGATCTTCATCAATATGTAATCCATCAGTACTTGAAGCATAGCCAAAGACTGATGTTCCGTCCATTGCTTGTGCACGATAGACAATATGTACTTTTCCATCCTCATAAATTGCTGCTGGATTAAAGACGCATCTTGCTTGCCATTCCAATTCCAGAGCAGGCTTAAGAATTGGATTTTCGCCAAAACGCATGAATTTTTTATGGGAAAATTTTGATGATGCTGGAAAATGATGATGAGGTTTTGGCCGTAATTCTTTCAGTAAATCTTCCAGCTTACATGTTGCCACACAACAACGTGTGTCGGCAGCACCATAGTAGAGAAAGAGCGTATCTTCTTGTACCCAAGCGCCTGAAGGAAAGGTGATATTTGGTACGTCACCAAATAATTCATAATCCTTTTCAGGATTTAGGAGAGAATAATCTGTCCTTCCAATAATTATCCTTGGGTCTTCCAAATCCAATAATACAGCTTCTACTCCGAATTGTTTATCATCGGAAAGATAATTCGTTATATAGGAATAGATAACGAGCCATCCATCCTTTGTTTTTATCGGTGGAGCGCCAAGTTCTATTTGATCACGCATGTCCCGAAGGAGATGGATGATGTGAGAATTTGCGTTATCGTACCATTCTTCCCAAAAATATGGTGACCACATCTCCTCTTCGCGGTCAAAATAAGCAATAGCTATTTTTGCAGGAGGAAGGTCAGTATTTATAGTCAGTAATGCTGCCATTTTCCCATCTACCTTTTGGGGAAAGAGTGCCATAGCTTTTGCATTGAAGGTGGAAACTGGATATTTTTGGAATGTTTTGAAATCTGTGGTCGTTGCTACAGCTGTCTTGATACCTTGTGGACCAAATGGATAGACTGACAGAGCAGTATAAAAAATGTAAAATTTTCCATCGAAATAGGTGATGCGAGGATCTTCGCAACCATAAATCTCCCAGTCTTCAGTTGGAGAAAAGAGAATTTTGTGTTCGCCAAAATTGATCCCATCAGTACTCTCTGCATATCCAACAGAAGAAATCCTCATCATATGTCCCTGGTGTTCGATCGGTGATGAGAGAGCGCGGTAAACCATATGGAATTTGCCATTATGTTCTACTACGCATCCATTAAAAGCGCCATCATGTTCCCAAGTGATTTTGGGATTAGGGGTGAGAATTGGATTTTGAGGAGATCTTTTTAAGGTTATCATTTTACTATTAAGTAAAGTGTAGCAATTTTTAATTAATTTAGCACCTCTCCAATTTTGCTCCTCTTCCATGTTTCTTACCTGGTTCAGATAGATTTATTAACACAAAAATGGTTAGATGGTTACATGGTTTTATGGTTAACCATTTAGCCATATAACTTTTTTTAACTATGTCTTTTCTTGAAATTTCTTTACAAAATTTTCTCTTATGGATGATGGCTGGGGTTGTTGCCGGGTATTATATTCACAAGAATGATGAAAGACTTGTAAGTGGAGGAGTAGCTCTTACGGTACTGTTTGCGGTAATTGGGGCGCTTATGACGGGATATCTGCTAAGTTTTATATCTGGCAGAGCTATGCTACATTTGAGTATTGATGGGCTTTTGGTAGCAGTAGCAGGCGCCATACTTCTTGCATTCTTTTACCGTTATTCTTTTAGTAAGAAGTAAGTACCTGATACCAAAAAAGGGCGAGTGAATCGCCCTTTTTTATTTAGTGTTTGTGGACGAGATTGTCTTCGACCGTGAGCTCAGACCGAATCGGCTTCGCTATGCTCGCAATGACGTCTACTGATGTATTTACTGCAACGTTGGTGCACCTGTTGGTCCAACTGTTGGTGTAACAGTACCTGTGACAGTAGGTGTTACGGATGCATCTTTTTTAGGTAAAGAGAAAGTCTTTACTTGTTTGACTTCTGTAATCTTACTGGTTGCTTTATCCCAAAGTCCCTTTACACGCACTTTATCGCCAACTTTAAGATCTGAAGCAGATATTGTTTGCTCTTTTCTGTTGACCAGCTTGGCAGAACCGATGGTGACAGTTTGGTCTCCACGGTTAAGTGTGTGTAATATAAAACTTCCTGATCCGGTTGATGAAATCTGTCCGAAGAAAACACCATGACGTTTCATAACAGATAAGTTTCTTATCAGTTTGGCATCAAGAGTAGTTCTATTATCATCGGTCCATTTACCCCACACATTTACCTTATCTCCAATAGAAAATTCAGAGAGGGAAGAGTTACCCCAAAAATGTCTGATAAATTTTGTGCTGGAGTATGTATTGACAGTAATTGTCTTACCTTCTTTTGTAAGTGTGAACGATGAGCCATTTAAGGCACTGACAGTTCCACCTGTAAAGTTGCCCGGTTTACCTTTCTTCTTTGCTCCATCAGAAGCGTTTTTGGATTTGAAAAGGTCCTTCAGGTTAAACTTCATTTCCTTTTTGACATCTTTAATGTCCTGACGCATATCTTTGCGCTCTTCCTTTACTGTGTGGCGGAATTCCTTCTTTTCTTGTCTTATTTCTTTGCGAAAGTCCTTTCTGTCGTTACCTTGTTCCGCATATGCGGGAGTGACAAAAACTCCAAGTGTCAGAATTATTGTTGCTGCTGTAATAAGTTTATTCATGTATATTCACCCCCTCTCAAAAAATAGATTTGAAAATCTAAATGTCATCCTGAACTCGTTTCAGGATCTAATAATTCCTTAGTGTAGAAATTGTTGAATGACCTGCCTGCCGGCAGGCAGGGATGCTGAACTAAATTCAGCAAGACAAGTTTTTCTTCTAAAGATATATACGCAATAGATGGGCAAAATGTTTCAGGCAAAATAATACTTTTGATACCCTTATTGTTGGTAAGTTACCAACAATTGCTGTTCGGCGCTGTTGCCTTCGTCGTCATTTACAGCCACTATGATTGGATTTTCTCCTTCATCAAGAATGATAGTAGCAGCAAAATCTCCAGAAGCATTTGCTTTAAGTTCTTCATCGTTAATGAAGACTTCTGCGTTCGGGGTGGTTTTCCCTTTTACAGTTAATGAGCTATTTGTGATAATAGCATTAGGTTGAGGGTGTGTAATTTTTAGAGAGATCCCACTTGTATAGGATGATTCCTGCATTTCCTTTTTTGCCCCCTCTGTGACGACACTACTACCTTCGTTTGATCTCGTAGTTGTTGGGATATCAGAAGGTCTTAAACCTTTTTTTTGCGATTGAGCTAGATATATTCCCATAACAGCAAGTAAGCTGACGAAAATAATGATAATGATCTTGTTTTTATTCATATTGATGTTACTGTTCGAGTGGAGTCGAGAAGGTTCCCGATGAGAGATGTGCTCTTGCTCGAAGAATAAACTATTTTTTAGAAAAGAATGTGTTAATTGATGATAATCTATTTTTTATCCTCCTGAAATTTCTAAAGACAAAAAAGATTATACCAAAGATTGTCAATAATAAAACGATAAGGGAAAAGAGTAAAAGTTGGGGAGATTCTACATAAAAAGTATATAGTACATCAATAAAATTCTCTCTAATTATATCGAAATCCTCTCCAAATAATTGGAAGAGATCCAAAGTTTGTTGCTCGTTAAGTGTTTGGT
>CAMPGJ010000067.1 GCA_946885425.1 uncultured bacterium | reverse complement strand
TCCTCTTTCTTTGCTTTTGCCATAACAGCATTATACCAAATTACGTATAGGGTTCAGTAAGAAAAAACGCATGATATTGGAAGAGGACAGGACTAATAAAATTTTTCACCCTTTTCAAGCATTCCAATAATCTTGATCATCCGTCTTACCCGGGTCTCTGGTTTTTTGGCGGTTTGCAATTGCCATGCAATAATATATTTATTGGATTTATTGAGCGTCTCAAAAAAAACCTCTGCCTTTTTATTGCTTTTAAGTTCTTTGAGGAAATCTTCAGGCATAGTCATCGTACTGGGTGAATGATAAGCCACATCCCAACGGCCGTCCTTCTTTGCTTCTTCAACTACTTTTATCCCTGCAGGTTTCATCTTTCCTGCTTTCATGAGTCTATCAATATGCTGCACATTGATTTTTGACCACAGGCTTTTGGAGCGGCGCGGACCAAATCGTTGGATGTAGAAGGCATCATCAAATTTTTTAACCTGGCTGTCAATCCACCCAAAACACAATGATTCTTCCAATGCCTGATCATACGTAACAGAGGCTACACCTGATCCTTTTTTTGCAATCTTCATCCAGATTCCATCTGAAGAAGCATGGTTTTGTTTCAGCCAATCCCCCCATTCCTGTACAGTTGAAAAAAACATAATCGGTAAATCTGTAGTTGTTTTCATACTTTATGATTATAGCAAAGGAAATAAAATTCCATTATCGGGGAAATATTTGATTTTCGTAAATATAGTTAGCAATTTCATGGCTGATAAAATCAACCCCGGCAAATGAAGGATGAATTGAATCATCCGGATTAATATATCTCAAATTGCCATCTCCCTGCTCAGTAAGAGATTTTTCAAAAATATTAATCAGAGGAATAGTATGCAATCTGGCATATTCTATATGGTTTTTAATATATGCAATTCTCTCATTCGCTTGTTCAGTTCTTTCAGCTACAGTAGTATTGGGATTAACTTTACTAGAATAATTTGCTCTATTAGGAGCAATCGTCGCAACGAAAACAATTACCGAATCTGAGTGCGCCTCTGTGAGTGTCCACATCAACTGATCTAGTAATTCAGTTTGCTTTTTAATCCCTCCTTCTATTCCAAGCTGTGACAAAGGATTATACCCATATGATTCAACTAAAATAAGATCAAACTTTCTTGATAACAGCGGGTCAAGCACCGCATCTCCAACGACAAGCTTTTGTTTCATCATATCTTGTAATCCCGACATATTGGTCGATCCTTTTGCGTAATTATCGATAACTATTCTCTGATGACCCGGGGTGCTCTGATACAACGTATTAATATATTCATTCAACTTTCCACCATGAGGACCGAGAACTTCTGTCATAGAGTCTCCCACCATAAAGATACCTGAAACCTCTTTCTTTGGTATGCGAGGGGGTGTATATGTTCCAAACGGCATATCAATTTTTGGTGAGGGTGTGAGAATACTCTGAACTACATTCGTAGCTTTTCCTGGAACATGCGGTTTATTTGTTTGAGTAAAGAAGAGGGATAATCCTACAAAGAGAATGAGAAGACCAAAAAAGATATATCTCTGAGAAAATCGTCTTGATCTTTTTGTCATTCTCTCATATT
This sequence comes from uncultured bacterium, assembly GCA_946885425.1. The sequence continues at coordinate 4,649 of CAMPGJ010000067.1, read as the reverse complement.
ACACTACTAAAAGGTGTATAGCTATGCTTGTGCAGTAGAAAAAAAATGATAACTCAACTTTTGCTCTTATAAATTTCCAGTTACCATTTATATGACTTTAAGAGTTGCAATCATAGGATGGTGATCTGAACCTCTTAGCTGGATTATATTACAATCCTGCACCTGGAGATTCTTGACCCAAATATAGTCAAGTTTTCGTTTTATATGTAAATGAGTTATCTTAATAAACGGTATAAGTAATGACGTTTTTTGAGGCAAATCCATATTATAAATATCAGCAGTCCATGAAACATTTTTTGAAGCATCTTTAAAATCCTTTCCTAAAGCACGCTGCAACTCTTGCTTTTCAACCCCTGTTTTTAGGAGATCAAAACTATTAAAATCCCCACAGATGATTTGATGAGTAACTTCATTATTTTTAGATAAAATTTTCAGAAGATACTCTAGCTGCTTGAGACGGTTCCTCTTGCCGCCAACGTTATCAAGATGAACATTTGTTATTGCAATATGATTATTTTGATACATGAATAAACCGCTTATTACCCTTCTTTGTACAGGAATACCTTTATGTCCGGCAAGTTTATCAAAGAGAAATTCATGGATAGCCAAATGGTTAATTTTGGGGAGTTGAATTTTTTCAATTTTTTCAAGTTTTAAAAATTGATTATTCCAGAGAATGCAGGTACCAAAATCTAATAGCGACCCTTCGTTACCTAAATGATACCTTGCTTTCCAATTTTTACCCAAATTATTCAAAATTTCTTCGATGATAAACTTTTTATCCTTAGTATTGATGACTTCTTGTAAACAGAAAACCATGACACCCTTATTCGCCATTGTAAGAATATTAGTTATTATATCCTGAGCATTTATTGAAAAAAGAATATTATATGTGGCAATCTTTAAGATATTATCTTTATTCATAGATATTTATATTACATTATTCAGGAAAGATTATTTTTCTTACAGTCTTCTGAGTATCTCTCTGAGCAGCTTGTGCTTCTAAATTCCCTACATACCTTCTTAATTGTTTAAGTAAGGAAGGATTCTTTGACTGTAATGCTATTTCTTGGGTTCCCCAATCAACTCCTTTTCCTGAAAAACAATGCGTACCTACAATTCCTTGAGCGTTCGGCAAATCTTCGTCAACCAATAATATTTTAGCATGAATCCAATCAGGAACTTCTAGAATAGGAATTGTAAACCCATTTTTTTTAAACGCAAGCTGACTTCTTTTATCAAAAATTTTAGGCAAAGGTCGGGTAATTTTTTCAGGACCAGCAATAAGTGTTGAAATTTTTACGCCTCTTTCATGTGCGGCTTGTAATGATTGTAGTATTGCTCCATCAGGAGTAAATTGGCTCGTTATTTTTACACTACTATCTGCGCTATCAATTGCGGCCATAGCTCTATCTAAAATAAGAGATTGATGTTTGTCACCCATGTCTACTAAAAGAGATGTACCATCTTTCCCAATTACTTCATAATCACTATCGCCTTTACCTTTTTCTGCTGCCTGGTAGAGATCTGCTAAACTTTCTACAAGCAAAGGATCTGTTACCTTAATCATAATTCCAGGTTGATTTTTACTCACTAGGTTATTAATATCACCCATAAAAGCAATATCGTCTATAATAGCCATCTTGACGTGGTTTCTTCCACGTGCGGGGTTAATTCTTTCTTGTAGAGTCTGTGGAGGATTAGTTATTGTAACGGGAACATTATTTTGTTCAAGCTCAGATAATACATTTTCTTTTTCAGCCTTAATCGAGCTTATTTTCTTTCTTTTAGCTTTGGAAATCCGAGGTGCATAATACAAAGAACCACTCAAAATAAGTTTGTAATAAGTATCTGTGGTAAATTTAGCATCAACGCCTCTTGTCGCTGCATTTTCAAGCAAATCTTTAAGTTTTAGAAAAGGACCGTGACCATCAAATGCCATAGTTTGTATCCAAACCCGTTGCTTTGCCTGAGGAACTAGTTCTTCAATTTGCTTTATATAATCAACATTTTCAAAACTGTAAATTCTGATTTTCTAATGTTATCTATCTTGGGAAGAGAATTATCTGATTGTTTACCTCTATGCTTTTCCATGGAAACATTATAGATATTCTATCCCAATAAATCAAGCTATAAGATTTGAAAATAATTAGAGGTATAGGGAATCTACATACGATTTTAGCAAGGATTTACATAACTATATAAAGTTATATAAATATAAAAATATGATAAATATAGTCGCAGTAGTTAAAGAAATAATTGTATATCTGCATCACCAAATATACGGAAATAACCGATATTTTACTTTCTTTTTATATTCTTTATAGCCATCCAGTTCATTAACCAACATTTGTTCTTCACCGAGGGTCCTCAGCATTATCATCACAACGAGAAGAACACCAAGCAATAATCCAAAAAGTGAGCCAAGCAACAATGGTGTTGCCAGAATAAGTAAGACCGCTCCTAAGTACATAGGGTGGCGGACAAATCCGTATACTCCCGTTGATACGACTTTTTGTTTGCGTTCTTTTTGAACTCGAATTAAAGGCGATAGAAACGTGTTGTCAGAGAATGCACGGAAGAGAAAGAAAAAAGAAGGGATAAGCCCAATTCCGCCAATGACCTCAAGCCAGATAGGAAATTCTGTCCATGAACATTTCTTCGCATCTATCGGCATAATGACTATCCAAGCCAGAAATAGAAGAAACGTAAGATAGATCAAATATGCCTGTTCCGGCTTTTGATTGGTAACCCCTTGCTTTTGAAACCGTTCCTTCAGTAATGCCGGATCGTGCATGTAAAGATATAATGTTATGTAGACACACAGCGCAATAAACCAAATCCCCCAAATCCACCCCTCTACCCAAAATAAGTCACCGGATAAAGCAATAATCACCGTAGGAAAAAACGCCGGAAAAAGAAGCGCAAAAATTAATTGCACTGTTGAAATTGTGTCTTTCTTTGCTGCCATATAATTAGTATACCACTTTTAAAATCACAAACCCAAAATCTCAAGCTCCAAATAAATTACAAATCTTAAATCTAAAACGTTTTGAATTTGGTTTTTTGAATTTGGATATTATTTGGGATTTGTAATTTTGTGCTTGGAATTTTTATCCTTTGAATCTCATGTGATAAAATACTCTTCATGATACTTTTGCCGGCCGATTCTTGGGAAATAAAGATAACAGAGAAAAAAGGACGGGGTATATTTGTGACAGAAGATATTGATCCGGGAAAAGTTATCGGTGATTATATTGGCCGGGTCATCAAAACAGCGGAAGAAGATACTAGCCAAAAAGACGGCCTGTACCTGATGTATTACCACGATTATGCATCGTTGTACCCTACTGATATTCATGCGCCGGGCGTTCATCTGATCAATCATTCCTGCGCTCCTAACTGCTGGATCTTTACGTATAAAGGTCATACATTATTTTTCACCTTACGAAAAATTTTTGCGGGTGAAGAGCTGACTGCTTCCTATTTGCTCAGCCCTGATGCATCATGCGATCCCTGTGAGCATGTCTGCAGATGCGAGAATGTTATCTGTACACAAACCATGCATCTTCCTGAAGAACAATTTAAGACGTGGAATTCTTTCTCTCAAGAACAAGGAGAACAAACAAAGAGAGCAAGAATACGCTACGGTCATGAATTATCGCCCTTATCTGCATATCCCGATACCATACCCGACCATCCGATATATACGCTTTTTGGAAATCTTGAAAACACTTCTCTCAGCCTTACAGATGACAAGCTTCCTTCCACACAAAAACTTCGAAGTTTAATTAGAGAAAGTGGCAGAACGCTTTCCTTTCCAAGCTTGAAGAATACAGTACTTGGTATACAAAACGAAAAAGTTATTGTCAGAGAGATTCACCCCAAGAGTACTCGCTACACGTAGCAGCGCTGGACACGGCCAGAATGACGGAGAGGAATAAAAGGTATTAAAAACTAAAATCCTAATGCTTCGTCAACAAAGATAATGTGGATACGTCCGGGAGAAATCTCTTTATTTACGATCACTAATTTACTGACATTTGTATTAAATTCAGGCAAATTGTAAGCCTCACGAGCTCTTTGGGTTTCTTTGGGAACAATGTATTCATTAATTCTTTGCATTCCCTCATCAAGATTCTTAACAATTTTTTGTACTCCCACAACCCAAATAACATGATCTGAACCATATACATATGCTGAAAGCTGACTCCCGGTGTTAGAAGCGATAAGAACTTCTCCACCTTCCGTCACCGCATGAACACTGCCTATTGCCCAATCAGGCGCCGCACCAAGCGCTTGCATCTCACGATTGTGGGTCTTGCGGTCCATTGTGGTTAATTGCTTTCTGACAGATGTATATTTTTCTGAAGTATTAATTTCTTCGGCAATACCGGTCTGTTCCAGGGTTATTGATGTCATAGTCATGACCTCTGCTCCTTGTGGAATGAGCGCTAATACCTTCTCCTTTGCCTCTCCTTTACTAATAACAAACTCAGCTGTCATGCCTCTTGCAGCCAACGCTTCAATTGTTTTATTCACTATCTCTTTTGCTGCTTTCTTTGAGAAATCCATAGAAAAATTATTTACTACATAAATTATAGTACTATATTTTTTATAGTAAAGTCAAGTATGAAAAATTTTCAATT
>CAMPGJ010000066.1 GCA_946885425.1 uncultured bacterium | reverse complement strand
CAAACTGACCTTCTTGGCCTTGTTTTGGAGAGTAGCATAAATATTCCACTTTGGGGAACACACAACTGATTTTTGATAAAATTTTATACTCTAAATGAGAAATTTTGTCACATGTTTTTTTGTGAAAAAACTGGCATTTAGATTAAAATATCAATCAAATAAATTTAATAAATATTTAATCTTTTTCTTACTTGACTCAAGCTTTGCATAAATCTATCATTTTAGTAATGAAAAGATTTTTATCCATTTTATTCACTCTTGCACTTTTGGTTACCAACTTTATAACTCCTCAATTAGCTCTTGCTGTAACGCACGATCAGCCTGTAACAACAGCAAATTTTTCATCTGTACCCGATTTTGAGGGTAAGTATCCTAATCCAGTAACTGTCACATTATCTGCAACAGCAGCAGCAGGGTATTTAATCTCTCAAACCTATTATACTCTCGACGGAGGATCTCAACAGACATATACGTCTCCTTTTACCGTCTCAGGATCGGGAAATCATAACATAACCTATTGGTCAGTTGATAATGCAGGCTTAGGAGAAGATTCTCATTCACAGACAATTACTCTTAGACATCAAGGTATTCATATCGATAGTGCTGAGTGGGTCAATGAAACCACCGTTAGATTTCATTATTCTCAAAACACATATGCTCCTGGGGCGATCGGTTTAAACTTTGTCCTGAGCGATGGTAGCTTTCACGCTGGGGCTTTTGGTTGGTCATCTTCACAAGAATCTGGGTATGTAGATTTCGTTGCACATGAGTCCAATGATCTTTATTGGGGAGCAGAATCAGGTTATACACGGTACTATGCGATTACTGGTGGTGACTTTGCAGACAGGTCAAATATCATTAGACTACCTGCTTATGTGGCACCACCCCATGATCAGCCTGTAACCACATCAAGCTTATCCCCTGATCCGCTTTCAAATGGTGAATATCCTAGCACAGTTACTGTTTCACTGAATGCAAATGCGGCATCAGGATACTTGATTGATGATACTTACTATACTATTGATGGGGGATCTCAGCAGACATATACAGCTCCATTTACTGTTAGTGGAGGAGGAAATCATACAATAACGTATTGGTCTGTTGATAATTCGGGATTAGGAGAATCACCCCAGAAATCACAAACATTTACCATTAAGCAACAAGCTCTTCATATTGATAGTGCTGAGTGGCTCAATGAAACAACAATACGATTCCATTATTCTGGAAATGCTCATCCAGGTGACCCGATAGGCCTCGTTTTTACTCAAAGTGATGGAACTTTTCATGCAGGAGCAGGAGGTTTTACAGCAGTATCTCAAGAGTCAGGGTATGGCGATTTTGTTGCACATGAGAGTAATGATTTATACTGGGGAGCAGAGGCTGGATATACTCGATATTATGCTTTAGCAAACGCAGATGGTCAATCAACTAATATAATCAGACTGGAAGCATACGTGGCACCACCCCACAGTCAGCCTGTAACGGCAGCTAATCTTTCATCTGCTCCTGATGCCCAAGGTAATTATTCTAATCCTGTAACGGTCACGCTGTCTGCAACAGCAGCTTCTGGATATCTGATTTCTCAAACTTACTATACTATAGACGGAGGATCTCAGCAAACATATTCATCTCCTTTTACTGTTTCGGGATCTGGAAATCATACAATAACGTATTGGTCTGTTGATAATTCAGGGCTTGAAGAAACTCCTCATAAAACACAGACACTTACCCTCCAAAATGAAGGTGTACATATTGATAGTGCTGAATGGATCAGTGAAACAACCATCCGATTCCATTATTCACAAAATACTTATGCTCCTGGATCAATCGGATTGAACTTTGTCCTGAGCGATGGTAGCTTTCACGCTGGGGCTTTTGGTTGGTCATCTTCGCAAGAGTCAGGATATGTTGATTTTGTAGCTCGTGAGTATAACGACCTTTATTGGGGAGCGGAAGCAGGATACACACGCTATTATGCGATCACTGGTGGTGATTTTGCAGACAGATCAAATATCATAAGATTGGCAGCATATGTACCACCATCCAACCAAGCTCCATTCCTTGATCCAATAGGTAATAAGATGGTAGCTGAAGGTCAAACACTTCAGTTCACAGTTTCAGCTATTGATGCTGATGGTGACACCCTGTTTTATTCAGCAACGAATTTGCCACCCGGTGCTACTTTCAATCCCTTCACCCGAGTTTTTACATGGACACCCGACTTTATGCAGGAAGGCAATTACCCCAATGTAGAGTTTACTGTCACGGATGATGGAAATCCAATGGAGCTGGATACAGAACTCATCACTATCACTGTCGGCAATGTTAATCGTGCACCAGTGTTTGATCCCCTTGGCTCACAGGAAGTACTCGAAGAGCAGCTTCTCACCTTTAATGTAAATGCGACTGATCCTGACGGTGACGCATTTGTTCTCTCGGCAGAGAATCTGCCATCAGGTTCATCATTTGATTCACAGGCAGGAACATTTTCATGGACACCAACTCTCAGTCAAGCAGGTAACTATGTCGTTACCTTTAAAACAACTGACAATGGAGCACCATTTGAAACAGGAACATTAGAAGTTGCTATCACTGTCGGAGACAACCCCACACCAACAGAACAGGCAGACAATATCTCAACAACAGTCGTTAACTATGATTTCCCTACTAACGTCGAAAATTCTTATTTGGCAAATCTTAAAAAGGTAGCTACGTTTATAGAACAGGGAAAAATCCAACCAGCCATTAATCAACTTAACGCCTTTATATCAAAAGTAAACGCTGATTACGCAAATGGAATAATCTCTCAAGAAGAACATGATAATCTCATTGCTCTAGCACAAGCTCTCTTGAACGATTTGCAATAATTAAGCTATTCTTCCTACGCTAATCCAACAGCTGTTGTTACAGGGAAACTCTTAGCTCACTAAATTTCAGATCCTTATCCTCAAAATATTTAACTACTTATCGTATAATATAGTTATGTTTTTCTTCGCGATTCTTCTTGGGATATATTCATATATAATTTTTCTTCTAGGAATACTGGGATGGTTGTATCAATGGGTTATTGTAGGGGTTACGATCGCTTTTGCTCTCTTGAGTCATCATGTCATCAAGTCATCAGGTCATAAAGTCACTAGTTTATTAAGTCAAATACTTGAAGACTTGAAGACTTTCGACTTTCGACTTAATCCATTGATGACTCTATTTGGCGTTCTGTTGGCGTTGCAGGCGCTGGTAAACCTTATTGGTGTGTTGGGTCCTGAATTGGGTTTTGATGCGTTGTGGTATCATTTGACGCTTCCTAAGCTCTATCTAATAAATCATGGTATTAATTTTATTCCGGGAGGATTGCTTTATTATTCAGCGATGCCCAAATTAGCTGAAATGTTTTATACGGCAGGATTGTTTTTTGGTAATGAAAATATTGTTAAGTTTATTCACTACTCGTTTGGTCTTCTGACTTGTTTGGCTTTGTATAAATTGGGACGGAAATTTTTTAATCCGTTAATATCACTAATTGCTGTCGTTATTTTTTATTCCAATCTGGTTGTGGGTTGGGAATCGACATCTGCTTATATTGATCTAGTGCGGGCATTCTTTGAGGTGATGGCATTATGGGCGTTTGTTAATTGGTTTGAAGAAAGAAAAAAGAAATGGCTTATTCTCAGTGCTTTAATGGTCGGATTAGCTATAACAACGAAATTGTTGGCGATAGGAAGTCTGGTGATATTTGCTGTGCTCATTCTGCTTGATTTAAGATTTAAGATGTATGATTTAGGAAGAAAACGATTAAAGAGTGCGATATCTTCTTATATCTTATATCCTACATCCTACATCTTTATAGCCTTGGTGGTGCCATTGCCCTGGTTTATTTTTTCTTATTTGAATACGGGGAATCCTGTGTATCCATTTTTTACTGACCTGTATAAGGTCATACCTGAGCCGTTTAGCGTGTTTGGGTTTGTGAAAGATGTTTGGATACTGTTTACTCAAGCTTCAGATCCTGTCTCTTTTGTGTATATTTTATTCTTTTCAATAATTCTTTTTCTTTTTTTACGTCATTCTGGCTTGTCCAGAATCTCTAAGGCGAAAACGGTGCGTTTTAGAGCGATTCTGGACGCCGCCAGAATGACGAAAGGTTTGAGCGTGATAGCTATTTATTCTGTGCTGGCTATTATTATTTGGTATTTCACTCCTCGGTCGGGTGGGGGGAGGTTTATTTTACCGTATCTGCCTGCTTTTTCGTTGCTTTGTGCTGGTTTAATTCATTATGTTTGGAAAGAGGTTTATCTCAGGAGAGCTTTATTGGCAGTGGTAGTTGCCGTGTCTGTTTTTTCTATTTGTTACCGTTTTGCGGCTAATTGGAAGTATATACCGGTAATTGTGGGAAAAGAAACTAAACAGGAATTTTTGTTGAGTCATTTGAACTTTGGTTTTGGGGATTTTTATGATACAGATGGTTATTTTGCTAAGCATATTAAATCAACGGATAAAGTATTGTTGTATGGATTTCATAATTTGTATTATGTTGATTTTCCTTTTGTAGAGGCTTCGACGGTTGGGGAGATTAGGGATTTTGGGAAGGTTGGGGGGATAAATTATATCGCGGTGCAGAATGGAGCGTTGCCTGAAATGTATAAAGAGTGGAAGTTGGTTTATTCAAATAGAAAAACAATGGTAAACTTATATCGTAAGCTGTAGTGGCGCGATTTATCGCGATTTAGATAACTTGAGCAGCGTTGTTTTGTTAAGGCGTCATGAATGCCGCCACTACATTTAAGTATGAAATTATTGAAGATTTTAACGATATTGGCTTTGGTTTTGTTTCCTTTTGGGGAGATTTTGCGGTTTGATGTGGGGAATAATGTTGTTTTGAAGCCACTGGATATTATTGTAGGAATCACGGCATTAATATTTTTGTCATCCCGACTGAAATGGAAGGATCTCCTACAAATGAATTTTTTAAAGCATAATGATGGTATGAGATTCCTCGGCTTCGCTCGGAATGACGTAAGGTTACCAGTAATTGTTTTTTCAATGGTTGCTTTGGTTTCTTTGCTTATTAACCTCACATGGCTTGAGCCAAAAGATTTGTTGGTTTCTTCATTATATTTAATAAGGTGGATTTCTTATGCTTCTCTTGTGGGTATTATTTGGCAATTTGATGAGAAATTCAAAAAGAAATTGATGGCTCTTCTGTTTATTGATGGAGTGATAATTGTTCTAGCGGGTTTTTTGCAATATTTCTTTTTTAATAGTTTGAAAAGTTTGTATTTTTTGGGGTGGGATGAGCATATGCATAGGATATTCTCTGTCTTTTTTGATCCTAATTTTGCAGGAGCTTTTTTGGTACTATTTTTTCTTTTTCTCACGGGAGCATTACATAAGCATATAGAAGAGAAAGAATATAAGGAGAGTAAAATTTTGGGTATTATTCTCGGTCTTACACTTATCGCAGTATTTTTAACCTTCTCAAGGGGAGCGTTATTGTCGCTTGTAGCCGGTTCTGTTGTCTTTTTTGTACTCATTAAAAGGATAAAGTTTCTTTTGGTGCTTTTCGGTTTTATAGCTTTGTTTATAGCTGTTGCCTCTCCTCAATTCTATGATGAGAATATGAATTTATTCAGGACAGCATCCAGTAAAGCTCGAATTGCTAATTATGGAACTGCTTTTACTTTTATTCAAGACCGGCCTTTATTGGGTGTTGGGTTTAATGCTTATCGTTATGCAAAGGAATCCTATGGATATCAAACGAATTGGACATTAGCACCATCTCATGCGGATGCAGGGGTGGATAATAGTTTTCTTTTTGTCTTGGCCACAACCGGTATTGTAGGTTTAAGTGTATATTTATGGCTTTGGTTTACAATTTTAAAAAGAGCTTATTATCTTCATAAAAAGAAAGGGAGTGTATTGGGAACAGTGGTAATTGCTTCGAGTATTGCCTTATTTGTTAATGCAATGTTTATCAATAGTCTTTTCTTCGCTCCTCTCATGCTGTGGATGTGGGTACTGGTAGGACTTATGGAGGGGCTAGGGTCTAGGGGATAGGGGCTAGATTTTATTATATAAAGCGTTGACTAGACCCTAGAACCTATCCCCTAGACCCTAATTCGTGAGCCAACAGCGAGATTCGAACTCGCGACCTGCGGTTTACGATACCGCTGCTCTACCAGCTGAGCTATGTTGGCGATCCACTTATTTTAAAAAATTTCAGCCTAGATAGCAAATGGGTAATTTATGTGTGCATTAAATTTCGGAGTATAAAAGAATATATGTCCCATTTCCTGTGAAAAAAAATAAGGTGTAGAGTTCTGCGCATGCGCATGCTGGGTAAATATTGTTAACAGATTATAGT
>CAMPGJ010000065.1 GCA_946885425.1 uncultured bacterium | reverse complement strand
CCATATAACCATATAACCATATAACCATATAACCATATAACCATATAACCATAACCATGAAAAAAATATTTAATTGGGTTTCTCATAATGTTCTTTTTCTTATTGTTCTTTTTTTGTTAGCTTTTATTCCGCTTTATCCCAAGAAACCGCTTTTGGACGTAGTTAATACTTGGGTATATATTCGGGCTGAAGATTTTGTTGTTTTCTCTGCTCTCCTCGTCTGGATCGCATTTCTAGTCCGTAAAAAAATTAATTTAAAAACGCCGCTCACGATGCCCATACTGCTGTTTTGGATAGTGGGAGCATTGTCGACTATCCATGGTATTCTTCTTATTTTCCCTGACCTTCCCAATGTGTTTCCAAATTTGGCATTCATGAGTTTACTACGTAGAGTTGAATATTTGAGTTTGTTTTTTATCGCATATGCGGCAATGAAGGATAAGAAACGGGTTCTGCCTTATGTCATTGCTGTACTTGCGCTGACTCTCTTGGGAGTATCACTCTATGGACTTGGACAGCGTTATCTTTCTTTCCCGGCATACTTAACCATGAATGAAGAGTTCGCTAAAGGCGCACCTATTCATCTGTCTGCTTTATCACGAATTCCCTCGACCTTTGGCGGACACTATGATTTGGCAGCATACCTCGTTTTGGTTATCCCTATCCTGGTTAGCCTCTTATTTGGAATCCGTAATTGGTTAATAAAACTATTTTTCCTGGGTACTGTTGGATTGGGATTTGTTGTTCTTTTCTGGACTGTGTCACGGGTCTCATTTTTTGTACTGCTCCTTTCTCTTGCCGGAGTCGTTTTCTTCTATAAAAGGAAATTGGTCCTTTTTTCTCTTCCCATCGTTGTACTTGTCCTCTCGTTCCTTTTCTTTAATTTTTCATCCAGCCTCCTGGACCGGTATGGCAATACTGTTAAAGAGATTGATGTCTTGGTCGATGCTCAGACAGGAGAAGCGCTGGGGAATATAAAGGAAGTAACACCTGTAGATTTTCAGGATAAAATTGTACGCTTGAGAGAATTTAAGAGTAGAGGTGATATAGATGCAGATGTAGTAAAGCCAGGCACTCTGTCAGATCCTATACAGAACCCTGCTTTGCAAAGTCCGGCTACGCAGCAACCTCTGGGTGGAACTCCCTCAGCGACTAATTCTGCAGAAGATTTGCGGTATCTCATGAACCTTTCGCAAGCAAACGCTTATATCGCTACAGTATCAGGAGTAGTCCCTTATTCTGTACTTCCTCCGAAAAGTGTGCAGCTGGTCCAGCCAAATGCATCGACTGGCGAGAGTTTGACGCAGGGAACCGGATATGCCAATCTCGCCCTCTCTCCAGTCAAAATGCGCTTGAGTGAATTCTTCTATCAGCGAAAAGGTGAAAATGAAAGTGATAATGTATCTGAAATACAGATGTTTCAGGGAGATTTTTTGGTAAAGAAAGCTTCAGCGTATGATTTGTCACTAACGACAAGATATCAGGGAGAATGGCCGCATGCTATAGAAGCGTTTAGAAGAAATGTCTTTTTAGGTAGTGGGTATTCTTCAATAAGTCTGGCGATTGATAATAATTATCTCCGGATACTGGGTGAAGTGGGTGCTTTGGGAATGATCTCTTTCCTGCTTATTTTCTTAACTGCCGGCATCTATATGGTCAGGATTTTGCCGCATGTTGATTCTCCTGTTGTACGGAGCTTTGTTATTGGATTTTTTGCCGGTGTTATTGGCTTGGCTCTAAATGCCACATTGATCGATGTTTTTGAGGCATCTAAAGTTGCTTTTTACCTCTGGCTTCTTATGGGAATAACATTAGGTATTTTGCATAGCTATCAGATAAAGCAGTTTGTTTTTTATGATGAGCTCAGAAAAGCAGCAACATCAACATATGCAATTATTATCTATCTCGCTATTGCCTGTCTTGTTCTATTCTCTCCTATGCTCAGTAATTTCTTTGTGGCTGATGATTTCTCCTGGCTCAAATGGGCTGCAACAAGTAACGGACTACATAGTATCCCTCAATATTTTACCCAATCTGATGGATTCTTCTATAGACCTGGAACAAAGATTTATTTCTTAATGATGTATTCAGCCTTCTGGCTTAATCCTTTTGCTTATCATGTGGGATCATTGATACTTCATATCATTGTTGTTGCGCTTGTCTTCTTGCTTGCTAAGAAGATAGTGAAGAATGTTGGGCTTGCTGCTCTTGCCGCATTTCTATTTGCGGGTATAAGCGGGTATTCGGAGACGATCTTTTGGATATCATCAGTAGGACATATCGTTAGTGGTTTATTTGTTCTTCTTAGCTTATTGTTATTTATTCAATGGAGAGAGAAAAAGCATAGTGGATATTTTGCAGCTTCTCTCCTTGCAACATTTGCAAGCTTGATGTTCCATGAGTTGGGAGTAGTTGCTCCTCTATTGATGCTGTTGTATGTCTGGACGAATGAGGGATCATTCTTCACAAAGTTACGGGCAAAGCAGTTGTATTTTGGCCTTTTGTTTTCTCCGATAGTTATCTATCTTATGGCTCGTTTCTTTTCTCATAGTCACTGGACTGGTGGTGACTATAGTTATAATTTATTGAAACTTCCTTTTAATATCGTGGGTAATGCAATAGGATATACTATGCTTTCCTCTTTTGGCCCGATGTCTCTGTCGCTCTACTCAAAAATGAGAGATTATTCCAGAGAGCATGTTTTACTCGTTGCGGTGCTGCTGCTTATTATGGTGGGGGTGGGTATTATGGCGTATCGGTGGTTTAAGAAATTTGATAAAGAAGATAAGAGAATTATTCTCTTCGCAAAAGGATTCATGCTCATCTCTCTCCTTCCATTCTTGGGATTAGGAAATATCGCTTCCCGATATGATTATTTATTTTCTTTCGGTTTTGTTATTCTTCTGGCTCTTTTTGCCAGAAAAGCGTATGGGTATCTAGCGAGCAGCGGGCGGGATGTAGCCATGGGTATTATGGCGGTATTAGTTGGTATCTTCTTCCTCCTCAATATTATCCAGGTGCAGCAGCTGCATGGTGATTGGAAGGGAGCTGGAGAAAAAGTGAACAAGCTATTTATATCTATTGAAGGGCTGTATTCAAACGATTGGTCCAAGGGGCCTGTTGATTTGTATTTTGTGAATGTACCTGTTCGTCAGGGTGACGCATGGGTATTCCCTGTAGGGCTTGCTGACGCGCTCTGGTTCACTTTTGAAAATCCAAATATCCATGTCCACCAAATGCAATCAGTTGATGCTGCGCTTAATATGGTCTCAGACCCGAAGAGCCAGAAGGTATTCGTCTTTGATGAAGACGGGAAAGTGACGGAGAAAAGAAAACCACTGCCGCAGACTCTGCAGCAATAATTTTCCATTGGCCATTTACCATTTTCCATTTACAAAGAATGAACAGTAACAGAATAACGGTCATTATTTTATCCTTAATTCTCCTCCTCGGGTTTGTGTTCCGGTTGTATCGCTTTGATAGTCCTATTGCGGATTGGCATAGTTGGCGGCAGGCGGATACTTCGGCGGTTTCCCGGAATTTTGTGGAGCATGCCTTGCCTGCCGGCTGGCAGGGGTATGACCTGCTCCATCCCCGGTTTGATGATCTTTCTAATATCCCTTCAGGGAAAGAAAACCCGGAAGGATATCGGTTTGTGGAGTTTCCAATTTATAATGTAGCACAGGCTGGGTTGTATCAGGTTTTTGGTGTGTTGACCCTGGAACAATGGGGAAGATTGGTAAGTATTTTTTCTTCTGTGCTGGCGGCACTCTTTTTATATCTTATTGTTTCACGACATAGCAATAAGAAGTTAGGTTTGTGGACGGCGTTTTTTTATTCATTCATTCCATACAATATTTTTTATGGAAGGACGATTCTTCCGGATACCTCAATGGTGATGGCTTCGCTTGGGGGGATTTATTTTTTCGATCTCTACCTAAACGTCATTGCGAGGAGTGAAGCGACGAAGCAATCCAGTCTAAAAAAGAGATTGCCGCGCTCATTCTTCGCTCGCAATGACGGAGTACTATTCTTTGTTTTATCAATATTGTTTACTGCTTCGGCGTTCCTTCTTAAGCCTTATGCACTTTTCTTTACGTTGCCTATGGTTGTGCTCGCGTATAAGCGGTGGGGATGGAAGTTGTTGCTGCAGTGGCCTTTGTGGGTTTTTGTTGCTGTTTCGGTTGCCCCGCTTGTCTGGTGGAGACAGTGGATGACACAATATCCTGCAGGTATTCCGGCAAATGATTGGCTATTCAATGGTAACGGTATCCGTTTCCGGCCTTCCTTCTTTCGGTGGATTGGGTATGAAAGACTGACGAAATTGATTAGTGGGTACCTGGGTGTAGTACTGTTAGCTTTGAGTTTTGTTCAGCTGAAAAAGATGAAAGAATGGGCATTTTTATTGTCTTTCCCCGTTAGTTCAATTTTGTATGTTTGCGTTTTTGCGACAGGAAATGTACAGCACGATTATTATCAGATTTTGATTATGCCAAGTCTCTCAATTTTCTTTGCATTGGGAAGTAGCTATTTATTAAGTCTTCAAGTCTTCAAGTCGAAAGTCTTCAAGTCTGGAATACCATTTGGACCAATTTTGTTAGTAGTCTGTCTGGTCGGGATGTTTTATCTCAGCTGGAATCAGGTAAAGGATTATTTCAATATTAATAATCGTTCAATTGTTGTAGCGGGAGAGGCAGTTGACCGGTTAACTCCTAAGGATGCCAAAGTTATAGCAAATTATACGGGAGATACGTCATTTCTTTATCAGACCAAACGAAAAGGCTGGCCAAGTTTTCAATATGACATGCCAAAAATGGTGGAGATAGGAGCGGATTATTTAGTATTGGTCAATCCAACTGAACAGGATATGGTATTTGCAAAAGACTACAAGGTCGTCGCCAGGACTCCTGAATATGTCATCTTCAATCTGCATATAAAACCCTAGCTTCTAGAAATCTGATACAATAGAGTAGTTCGCAGAACTAATCAGAACTTAAACGCCAGGTACAATACTATACCTGGCAGTCAGGCTCCGACTGGTGACCTGACGCAGAACTACGCAAACTATGAGGATTTTAGTTGTTTCATCTTATCTTCCATATCCCTTGCATTCTGGGGGACATGTGCGGTTGTACAACCTCATTAGAGAATTATCAGAAAAGCACGACATCACGCTTGTTTGTGAAAAAAGGCCGAATCAGACGGAGGCAGATGTCTCCGCAGTTGAGCAGATATGTAAAAAGGTTGTAACCGTTGGTCGGCGTAAACAATGGAGTCTGAAAAATATTGCTAAGGCTACTCTCTCTCCTCATTCATTTTTGGTAACAGGGCATACGCATCCTTTGATGCAGAAAAAGATACGGGAAGAGTTGGAAAATAATTTATTTGATCTTATCCATGTTGAGACGTTCTATGTGATGCAGAACTTGCCTCGTGTCATTCTGGAGCGAAGCGATAGAATCCCCTCAGGAGATCCTACCAGTCGCTCGAGCTCCTTACAGGATGATATACCGATTGTTTTGGTGGAGCATAATATTGAGTATCAGGTTTATAAAAAGTTTGTGGACCGGGCGCCTGCTCCTTTGCGGCCTCTGCTGTCATTGGATATTGCGAAAATTAGGCGGGAGGAAGAGGAATGTTGGAAGCAATCCACATCGTTGGTAGCAGTGTCAGAAGAGGATAGAAAGGTGATGGAAGCTGCTGGATTTGATGCAAAAATTGTTGCTAATGGAGTGGATGTTGAAAAGTTTTCTTTGAAGTCAGGAATCAGGAATCAGGAATCAGGAATCAGGAAAATATTATTCATTGGGGATTTTAAATGGATACAGAATCAGGATTCGGTGAAATTTATCATTCAGGATATTTTTCCGAAGATAAAAGAACAGTTGGATCGTCATTCTGGCTTGTCCAGAATCTCTTACCGCAGTAATGAGAGCGATTCTGGACGCGGCCAGAATGACGGGGGTGTGAAGCTTTGGATAGTTGCTAGAGAAATTCCTAGTTCAATTCTAAGTTTAACGGATGATCCGGAAGTTTTGTTTGATGTGGAGAGTTCTTCTAAAGAAACGCCTGAAATTTTTCAGGAGGCCTCTGTCTTACTTGCACCTATCAGAGTAGGAGGGGGGACGAGTTATAAAATCCTTGAATCAATGGCATGTGGTACGCCTGTAGTGACTATGCAAATGTCTGCTTCTGCAATTTCTGCGAAAGATGGTGAACATCTTATGGTTGGAAATACTGCAGAGGAATTGGCTAAAAAGACGCTCCATGTTTTGCAAAATGAAGAGGTTTATGAGAAAATCGCGGTGAATGGTCGGAAGCTTATTGAGGAGAAGTATAGTTGGAAGAGCATTGCAAAAACATTGGATGAGGTGTATAAAAGCGTAGCTT
>CAMPGJ010000064.1 GCA_946885425.1 uncultured bacterium | reverse complement strand
GCACAGGATATCCCAAAACAGTACTTTTCCCCAAACTTTTTTCTAACACCTTCCTCGCAAAATATTCTGTCAAACCCTCATCAAAAAATGCATTACTAAACTTTTTTTCCTTGGAAATAAAACTAGCGTAATGCAGATACTCATGCACCATTGTATCAAGATACCCGATCAGTATTTCTTTATTTTCGCAATCCCCACCATTTGTCATTCCTTGCCGCAAACCAGGTCTTCGATCAAAACTCAGACCCTGAGCATGTCGAACGGGAACCCATTCTCTTTTGGGACAATAACCAAATAAGACCTTTATCGTGTCAGTCGGCTCAAATACGCCCAGCTCATTGCTAATATTCTGCTGTTTACTGTGCATAATATCTTTCTGTTTCTCAAGAAGAGTTTTGTATGATTGATATCTTGCAAGCTTAGTCCTATTGCCCTGCAATATATTATTCCAGTCACTAATATTCTTTTTTCCCTGCGCGATTTCTTTATCCATTTTCTTTCGAACAGCATTATTCTTAGATTTAGTATCTGTGACCGCTTGGGCTTCATTAATTATTCTCTGATTTTGCCCAATCATACTGTTTGCTTTTTCAATATCACCGAGAATCTTATTTATTCCGTCTACTACTTTCTCTGTCTCCAAGCCCAAACTTTCTAGCCTCTTTTCAAGGCTCGATTCCCGATATTTCAAATACTCATCCTTACTCATAACCGTCGTCTTCGGATAGGATTTTATTTTTCTCTCAGGAAAATATTCTTTTACAAACAGGTGGCCTACAACCGGACTAATCGCCTGCAATTCAGAAGCGTTTATATCCATAATAAATAACGTATTATCCATCAGCAGCATTCCCTCATCAATGGTATTTTTCTGCCAAATAAAAGACTGCGGTATGGCAACAAGCACATACTTCTCATAAAAATGATCCTGTCCACTCATAGCTTTAGCCAGAGAAAAAACAATATAATCAGGCTCCGCAACAACAATCTCAGGAACCATTTTATTGTCTTTCAATGAAGCACTAATTTCATTTTTATCCTTCAAAATCCCAATACTTTTGGGATCATTATTCAGCATTAATGCTAAAATATTCAGCTGAAAAAAAGCAAAAAGATACAAGAGAAATACCAATGAAATAACGGCAAAAACAGAGATAGAAAATATCTTAATGACACGCATTTCTCTATACTACCCTCGAAGCAACAATAAATCAATGAGAAGCGCTCTCTACTTCGATGTGATCATTACCATTTATTTTGGAAGTATATTGATTTATCATCTCTTGGATCTTTGGAGCATCAACATCATTTGTATGGAACTCAAGAAACGTCCTGAAATTCACCATTGCCTCTTTAGGTTGATTCATATTTAAATAAAGCATACCTGCTTCTTTATAAAGTAAGGCATTACCAGGATCGCGCTGCAGTCCGAGTTCAACGAGATCAAATGCCTTTGTTAATTGCTTCTCTCTGATTAAAATAACTACTTCATTCGCTATAGCATTACCCGAATTATCTGTAAGATTCTGAGATGCTACAAACTCAGTATGGGCCCAGTTTTCCTTATTATGGATCAGGTAATATAACCCTAAAAAGTTTCTTTGATCTGCCAAATAAAACAATGCTTCCCTTGAGCGTATATCAGATTTTTTAAGAAAATTATATTTATCATTTCCTAAAAATCTTTTCCAAACCATATCGTTCATATCTTTTATTTTTTCAAGTTGTGGTACAGACTTATCCGGCACAACTTTATTTACTAGACCATAAGGGATAACTGTACAACCCGTAAATATTGTATTAAGTTCAGGGAACCAAGGATATACATATAACGTACCTTTCGAAGCAAGTTCTGCACAAATACGCCGATAGTTTAACCCGTTTTTTTCTAGAAACGGTTTAACTGAAGGGCTTACGTCAGCTATATTTTGCTTATACCAAGAGCTATTGGCAAGACATAAATTAAATACAGTAACATCAGGGCGATTATGCAGAGCATATTGAAAATAATAACTCGGCATTTGCAGGCTGTCAGAACAAGTGATAATAACTGCATGTGGCGGAAGTTGCGCAAACTGAGCCTGAATAGTATCAAATACAATATGCTTTGTATCTTGGCGGATCGTATGTATTTCTTCTACGAGCGGGAAAAAAATAATAATCAATGAGCAAGCAATGATCAGATTTTTATACTTAGGAAAGTGTTGTAAAACATAAGAAAATCCGACTCCTGCTAGGATAACCACGAGGAAATGACTATACCCATAATATTGCTGAACATTTGCCTGGTGCACAATGTTAAGAACTGGGACATTCATTAAGGAGTATAGGAGAGGACCAGTACAGAAAAATAATGAGATAATGGTGAAAAGAAAAAATTTTTGCTTCGGATAAAGTTTATATATTGCATATCCTACTAGTGGTAGAAAAAACCAGGTATTTGAAAAAAATAGCCCCAAGTAATAAGGGAGTGACATGAATTGTACAGGCGCGACAGCTGAGCTCGCATTCAATGTGAAAGAGCCGAAATCCTGACGGAGGAGAAAAGATAAAAAGGTAGGAAAATCGTTAACACGACCCCAATTCATTGGTGGATTGCTACTCGCCATAAATAAAGTATAAGCATAAAGAAAAAATCCACTCAAAACAAGAAAAAAACTATAAAGAAAGGGTCTGAGAAAAAGCTTGTGTCGTTTGAACCATAGGATAATGATCCAACTCGGGAGAGTAAAAATAATACTCTGGTTATGCGCAAAGCCCAATCCAATGCAAAAAGATGCAAGATAGAAATATTTCAATTGCTTCGTTTGCCAGAAAATCAAAGCAAAAAAGATAAACGCGCTCATTAGTAGTATATTCAGAGAATGCACTTCAGCAACGAAAGAATAAAGAAGAAAGGTTTCATTGATAAATAGAAATAACACACCAATTAATCCTGCGATAGAACTCTTCGTTATCTTTTTAATAATCATATAAATAGTGAACAATACAAGCGTACTGGTTAATGCAGAAAAAGCATTTATTTTCCAGGCTATATCTCCCAGAGGAATCAAAGCCAAAATATGTGTTAATAGACTATATAGTGGGTATCCGGGAGCATGCACAACTCCTCCGACCGAAGCAGCACCGATAAACTCCGCTGTATCTCCGGCTACAATACTTCTAGAAGTAAATTGTAAAAGAAGAAACCCGAGGAATAGAAAAAAGAGTATCTCCCCATTCCGGAGAGTGATAACTCTTTTTAATCGGGCAGATATATATTTCGAAATATGCACCATAATTAATGACTACTATTCAGATCTGTGTTCTCAAGGTTTTAGATATTCCACCATTCTTCTCGCAAAATAATGATTGTTTTATTTTTCTACTCAATGCAATTTTTTTAGACACTGAGTGTATCAGGAGTTAATTAGTTGTCGCTAGGTGTTGGGGATGGTTTTTTTGTTGGTGTTGGAGTAGCTGGAAGGTTTGCTTTTGGATTTGCTTTTACAGCTGCTGGTGTTGCATCTTCTGGTTTCCCTTCAAGATCAGCTACCTTTGGTAAATTTGGATTGTTAAGAGCTGATGCCTGTTGTTCTTTTAAGGTTGCTGCCTGGTCTTCGGCTTTTTCTTTCAGGTCTTTTAAGAGCGCTGTTGCTACTTTGTAATCTTCACTCTTTGGGTTCTTTGCCAGGAGTGCTACAGTCTGCTCTGCTACTCTAGCTGCATTTTGGAAATCACCTTTGTCTCGAAGAGCAATAGATAAGTTGAAGTATGCTGTCGCATAATCTGGTTTCAGGTTAGCTGCGTCTGAGAAGAATCTACTGGATAAGTCATAGTTTTTAATTGAATGATAGATTCCGCCTACACTGACACGGAGTGCTGGGTTTAATGGATCTCTCTGGATTGCCTGGCCGTATGCATCAAGTGAGAATGCGAGGGCATTGTTCGCAACACCTGTGATGTTTCTGTAGATAGAAGCCAATACTTCCCAGTTTCGTGCTGATCGAGGATTGAGGGCTACAGCTGCTTTTCCTTCATTGATAGACTGAGCGAGAAGTGTTTGAATTGTTTTTTTGTCCTGATCTGTCAATGTGCCTTCTGGGTTTTCCTTTGTAGGACCCTTTTTAGCTGCGATTGCATTTGCAAGAGCGAAATTAGTCTGTGCCATATCAACTCTATAAAGATCTATGTATGGGCTCATTCTTTCAGCCTTTTGAAGATACTCATATGTTAAATTGCCACTTTTATTTGCCTGAGTAAGAGCCTTGCGGTGGTAGTAATCTGCAGCTACAGTATTAAACACTTGATACATGAGTGGTACTGCTCCTACGAGGAAGACGATGAATACTATGACTGGGAAAAGATCGAATTGCTTGTTGCCGGAAGTTGTCGCCTTGAGTCCCAAAGACAGCTCGGTTACTTTCTCACGGATAGACTTCTGTGATGCCATCAATGCAGCCAGCATAAAGAGTGTAACTACGATCGATACTAGTGTCGTTGCATGGATAGCGAACAGGACGATCGAAAGCAAACCGCTTACAGCCAAACCAGGTAAAAGGGCATTTGAATTATCACTATTACGTGAAGATTCATGTTCTGCTGAAAGGTTCTTTCTACTAATATTGAGGATAACAAAACTCAAGATTATGAGAGATATGAATCCTACTACTCCGAGTGTACCAAGGACTTGCAAGAATTCATTGTGTGCAGTGTCGAAAGAAAAATTCCAGAAGTTAAGTTGGTTGAATTCTAATGGCTTATATGTTGTGAAGTTAAAAAGATAGGTAGAAGGACCTGTTCCGATAAATGGAGCATCTCTGAATGCAGATGCTGATATTTTCCAAGATATTGCGAGTGGCAGCTGGATTTCTTTAGGAAAATTGGCTTCCATTTGCTGCAGTTTATTAACGTTCCCCATAGGAAGATAAGCAAAGACGAGCGTCAAAAGTGTAGCAGCAACAGGAACTATAAATAATGGCAAAGACTTCTTGACCTGCTGTGGCTTTGAGATAAACAAGCAGAGTGCGAAAGCAATCAATAGTGCAACATAGCTAGGCAATGACCCGACCAAAGCTATTGTGACGCCGAACAATGTCGCAAGAGCTACTGATACATTGGTCGGTAAGTATTTATTTGCGTGGAGAATAGACAATATTGGTAAAGGTAAGAGAAGGAGAAGGAAAGCAATTGTTGAGAAAGATGAACCTGTCGGTGTAAACGTTACAGATTTTGCAAAATCAAATGGAAGGAAAATATTAAAGAAAGATAATAACGTAACAAAGGCTACTAATACACCACTACCGTAAAGGACGTACATGAAATTCTTGATTTGGCTAAGATTTTTGAGATGAGAAACTGTTACAAAATATAATAGTATATAAGTGATCCAAGAGACTGTGGATCCATGAACTTTCGGGAAGTTACCATAAATTGCTGCAAATTTTGTTGCACTAAAGTATGTTGAGAGGAGAACGACAACTATTAAAAGAAGTAATGGTATATCCAAAGGCGTTCTAGTAATAACTACCTTTCCTTTTAAAATCCATGAAAAAATCCAAAGACCAAGAAGAAGTACTGTTGAAACAACTAAGAATGCCAACTTTGGCATCTCATAAAATTCTGTTGTCTGGTTGAGGAAAAGGAGTGGTGTTAATCCAGCAACAATCAATAAAAGGAAGGTTATTGCGTGATCTACGTAGGAAGTTAGTTGCTGTCTCATATATAAATGATTAAAGAATATTTAATCTAAATCAAATGTATAACAGAAGCCTTATCCCCGTCAATAGGCAATTTATTAGTTATCCCTTGACAACAAGTGATCAGCTTCAATATACTCATTTATGATACTATGTTTACGATATCTCAATTCAGCTCCCGTTTCCCCAGTGAAGCTGTCTGTATGGAAGAGATAAGACGCCTCCGTTTTCCAAAAGGTATCAACTGCGGCCGCTGTAAAAAGACAACCAAACATTATAAGGTTAAAGGAAGGAGTACGTACGTTTGTAAATCATGCCGGCACCAGCTTTATCCTCTCTCCGGAACAATCTTTGAAAAATCTACCACTCCCCTCCGGCTTTGGTTCTATGCTCTTTTCCTTATGACCCAGACAGAGGGTAAAATTACTGCTAAGCAACTACAACAACAACTTGGTGTCACCTACAAAACTGCCTGGAGAATGAAAGCACTGCTTTCAAAAAACAATGAGGATATTCTTGCGGGCATTAATAAAGAAGAGAAAGTACACAAATGGCTTTTCTTTAATAAATTTGAATTCAAGGTGTCAGAGAAGCGGGTTGACGTCTAAAACACGTCTGGCTTTTATTTCCCTTGAGAAACTCTTTTTAATAACGCAAAAAACTTTTTTTGCCCGTCCTTACTTGTGTTTTTCTTAATGAGGTCAAGGATTCTTTTATCCCGCAAATAAAATTTCATTTTCATACTTACATTCTACTATAAATAGCTTATCTATATATC
>CAMPGJ010000063.1 GCA_946885425.1 uncultured bacterium | reverse complement strand
ACGTGATGTTGATAGAGTGATACAGCATAGGCAAATGCAGGCGAAGCAAACAAAAATCCGACACCGCCGATGGTACCAGCTAACGGGTGTGCTCCCATACGAATGGCAATAGCACGGATAAGAAAAGCATTGATAATAGCAAAAAACGCTATAGCTGAGAACGCTCCTACTTGTGCAAATCCGGCCATTTTACCAAGCAAATATCCAGGCACTGCGAAAAATGAAACACCAGGAGCAAAAAGAGATACATATTTTCCATTTTGATACGCTAAGTCGGGAGTGGAAAATTTGGCAAGATCAAGAGAGAAAGAAAATGATTGATTTTCTGCAAGAGAATAGAGGAGAGCATAACGACCTCTTTCAGGAGACAATTCCATTGGACCATTGTCCTTCCATTTATCAGCATTCAATTCTGCTGCTGAAGGGTTTCCCGGCAAACCACGCACAGAAAAAGCCATAACCACAGCCAGGAAGAGAAAGAGTAGTGTATTTTGAAATAGCTTTTTCATAAATGTAATGATAGTTCAATGGTCAGATGGTTGAATGGTTAGAGAACCATAGAGCCATAAAACCATGTAGCCATTTTTAATATAAATGTAATGATGGTTCAATGGTCAGATGGTTGCATGGTTAAAGAACCATACAGCCATAAAACCATGTAGACATTTTCAACATATTATTACTCATGTATTATATACTATTCAGGCTCAAAATGTCAAGACTATAAGATTATATTAATAGCCTAATAAACCAATTCATGCGGAATGGCTAAATACAGAAATATATTGTTCGAGCGGAGTGTAACGAAGTCGAGAACTTGGTGGAAGATATCATACCTACTTCTCGACTCCCTATAGTCGCTCGAAGAATATTTGTTTATTATTCATTGGATATTTGAAATTTGAAATTGGATATTTAAATTAAATGTAGGTAGAGTGGGGGTGGTGTCTTAATAAAGCCTTTCGGCAATATGTCATAAGACACCACCCTCCACGGGAATTTACTTACGGATCTCCGATTAGATCGGAGTGTGACGCTTACGCGTCGTTTTCGGACTCGCCCGGCTCATCTCTGGACGAATCGTCCACGGGCTTGTATCCCGTTTCGAAATTCGCGTGATGATGCCCGAGTGGCACGTCCGAGTCGAACATGATCTCAGCCACGTCCCTTGCCTTTTTCCACGGGTGCTTTGGCGAGTTCTCGTCGTAGAGCGGCTTCTTGATCTCCTTGATCGAGAAGTTTTCGATGATCTCCTTCAGAAACGGGTACAGGAACTCCTGCTCCTTACCCATCAGCTTCGGCGGGTTCTTCTTGGCCGGAGGCGGTGTAGTCAGAAACTCGATCAGCTTCTGAATAGCAGAGTCCTGCCGAGAACGCTTTTCCTGACATGAACTGTCATCACATGCCATGTAAGGCATGCGGACTTTGTTCTGACAGAACGGACAGTTATACCTCTCAGCGGCCATTACGACTGCTCCTTTCCTGGGTTGAGCGACAATACTCGCAGGTCATTCCGCGCCTGGGCACTGTCATGACCCTGCACTCAGCGCAAACTTGCGCTTGCAGCTTCTTCTGAATCTGCCTCCACGTTTTGCCCCTACTGGCCATACGTGTCACTTCCATCCTTGATCGGTGACGATCGGGCAAGGCAGCATTGCCTCGTGCAGCAAGTGACAATAAGGACACTCACGTATCCCACCGTCATTGGAGCACTTCGTGCAGAGAGCGTCTTCTTCAGACACCCTTTGCGCGCAGTACGGATTCAGGCAAGAGTGCCTGGTCTTACTGTGGAAAGAGCACAACAAGTCGTCTTCGTTTTCAACGAAGTTTGTGCAATCCACACATTCCGGCAAAGCTGGCATGTCATCCTCCGAGTCAGCGGATTTTGGCTTCTTCCAGTACTTCCAGGAGCACCTCATTGAAGAAGCATTCAAGCTCCTCCCTGAGTACTACCTGGACTTCCTGCAAAAGCGCAATGGCTTCATTGGAAAACTCCTGTTCCGGCACGATTATCCTTTCTTGATCCGTATGTAAATGAGCTTGCGTGAAATGGGAAAAAAAGGACTCATTTCCCCGCAAAGCGGAGTGTCCACAATTCTCATTTCAGGCCGCGAAATTATAACAAAAAAGAGAGGAGAAGTCAAAACTATGAGATTTAGTTGCGGATTGTTAAATTGTTGAATTGTTATATTGTTCTGTCGATATAAGTGTAGTGGCGCGATTTATCGCGATTTAGCAATAATAAGTTGCTTTTTACTGTTAAGTCGTCATAAATGACGCTACTACGTTTTTAGTAACAATTTAGCAATATAACAATGTAACAATTATTCCCCTGCAAATATCTCTGAAACTCTTGGCTCTACCTGGGTATCTCCTGCGATTGTCCGGCCGATGAGGCGATAGAACATATTGGCACTTTTATCCCAATCAAAATTTTGTGACCATCTAACAGCATTTTGTGACAATCTTTCACGCATAGCAGTATCACTCACGATCACTTGCATGGCAGTCGCGAATTGTTTGACATTACCTTTCTCAACGAGCATACCTGTCTCACCATTGACAACAGAATCCTGCAGACCACTTACGCGTGAAGCAATAACAGGAGTTCCTGCCGCGTTGGCTTCAATAACGGTTATACCCCACCCCTCAATAAGAGAAGGCTGTATTGCCGCCCAGCTCTCGCTGAGAAACTTGGCTTTTTGCTTATCTGTTACTCTACCATAGAAATTGACAGCATGGCTAATTTGCAATTTTTCTACCAAACGATACAGCTCTGGATATGTCTCTCCCCATCCTACTACTGAGAACCGGGCATCTTTTTGTGTCTTCAGGATACGGGCAAAAGCCTTTATAGCCACATCAATATTCTTATATTCTTTCAGACGACCCACATATAAAAATGACGGATATGGAGTTTTTGGATATTGGACATACAGTGATGATGAGACACCATTAGGTATAATCTCGATGTTACCAAAATGGGTAAACCCGAGGTTAAATATCGCTTGTCTTGACGATGAAGAAACAGTCACAATTGTCTTATTTTTATAAACAAACGGCATCAGCTTACTTTCAAGCAGTTCTGCAATAGGCCGCAATGGGAACTTCAGGAACGCACGGAAGACTTCCTGATGTACATGATGTACCAATAAGATAACCGGCTTATGGACGAACAACGGCGTAAAGAATGGAATACCATTTTCACAGTCGATTATCACATCATATTTTCCCCTGAATTTAAGCATGTAATACATAAAGGCATAGACATACACCATATATGTACCTCCACGACGATATACTTCTATACCACCTATCTTTTCATATGGGAGATTTTTATGATCATTACCACAGAACATAGTAACGGAATTTCCATCCTTTACCCAACGTTTCGCCAATTCATCGATATATACTTCTGCTCCACCGGCAAACACATGTTTGGTATCACGCCAATTAAAGATAAGGATTCGGCGCTGGGGTGACTTCGTGTAGAAACGGCTTTTTCTGATTGATTTTCTTTCCCACAATCCCAACAAGCTTTCTACATTGTTATCAATTACCTTACTCAGTGTCCCAACCACTTTTTTACCCTGCAGCAGCAATATGGCAATCTTTAAAAAGAAGGACATCAGCAAATACTCAAAAGCTCTCTCCGAAGGTAAAACAGCCATAACCATCAAAGCATCAAAGCCAATCATGCTCAAAAGTGGCAAGCCACTTTTGAGAGTTGAGAGTTGAGAATTGAGAATTGAGAATTTCTTAGCTGACGCTTCTGCTTTGCCACCAGCAAATCCTGCTAAATTAGATCCTATCGAAGGCTGGTACGCAGGTGCATATGCAGGCTGATAGGTTGGTTGTACAACTGGAATAGCCGCCTTCGCCACAGGCTTCGGCGAGCCAAGGTGGAATCCATGTGTTGTCTTCTCCCAGTAATGAGGGTTGAAGAGAAGCTGCCAGAATCCGATCATACCCGCCCAACTCATCATGAACCAATACACAGGTATCAGGAAAACATATTTTATGACGTCCCATTGCTCTCTCTTTCCTGCACCAATCATGTAGTAGTAAAGAAAAAGGAAGTTTCCGAATATCCATGAGAATACCGCGAAATAAGAAATTGGTGCAGTATAGACTTGATCAATTATCGGACCGAAAAACGAATATTTTGCAAAATATAGTATGGTAAGTACCCACAACAAAGGATTGACAAGGATGAACAAAATTTTTCCTCCCACAGCCATCTGAAAGATAATGTTATGCCAAAGACCTTTTTCCTTAACGAACTTGCCAAAATGCCGCATATGAACAAGGTATGTCTGCATATACCCTTTGAGCCAGCGTGAACGCTGTTTGAACCAAATCTTTGGTTTACTTGTAGCTTCTTCATAGGTTGTAGAATCGATTACAGCTGTTTGATATCCCACCTGAAAAAGACGGATACCAAGGTCAGCATCTTCTGTTACATTAAATGGATCCCATCCCTGCAATTCGCGCAAAGTCTTCGTTTTGAAATGATTACTGGTTCCCCCCAAAGGAAGGGAAGAATTCAACGACTGCAATCCGGGAAGCATCACGTCAAACCAGAGAGAATACTCCGCGGTAAAGAAGCGTGTGAGTAAATTATGTCTACTATTATAAAAGTTAAGTTTTGCCTGAAGACACTGTACGGAGTCAGGCAACTTTTTGAACGCGAGATAAGCCTTCTTCAATTGCAGGGTATCCGGGATATCTTCAGCATCATAAATAACGAGATATTCCCCTTTAGCATAAGACAAACCATAGTTACATGCTTTCGGTTTGGTCTTTGGCATAGAATGAGGCACGACTACAGTACGTGCATAGTAGGGAAGTGTGAACTGGTTAAATGCTTCAATTGTTTCAACGTCATCTTCTTCCAAAAGAAACATCACGTCCAATTTAGCTTTTGGCCAGTCAAGTGCAGCAATACCCTCAAGAAACTGCGGTACGACGTGCGCTTCTTTATATAAAGGACACAGAATTGTATACATAGGAAGCGTCTCTTCATCCACTCCACGCAGTTCCTTATCAGAAGATGTAACAGCCATTTCTTTATTCAAACTTTTACTAACAACGAAAAGATTAAAAAGAGTATCGATAAAATATAGTACACTCAGACCTGCAACCAATATCTTAAGTGTATTTATTGGATGGTAGACAAGCCCGGCTGTAAAGAGAACCGGCAATGCTAAAAGAATCAATTTCTGTAACGGAGAAAATGTCTCAATAGCTGAAAGCCATACAGGGAGGGTAGTGTGCGTAATATATTTTTTCTTTTTATGACCAATTCCCGCTCCACGCATACTTTGTCTTTCCGTTGTTTTCCCACCAAAACTCTGAGCAAATGTGTCGGATTTCAAAGCCGTCCCTTCTTGCTTGCCGCCCGGTAGTGAGGTCATTGGATATTGGATATTTGATATTGGATATTGGACATTTTCATCCACCTCATCCGGCGCAATAACAAGTGCTTGTGAACGCTTGGATCTCACTGATAAAGCATTAAACCCTATTTCCAGAGATGTCTTTACAGCGCTTACTTTGGATTCTCCACGTACACGCGGAGCAAATGTTATATCGACAGTATCGATAGCAAACCCAGCATTTGATGCTTTGGAAAGAAATTCCAAATCAAAAGTCCATCCGGATTTAGGCATTGGATTAACTGTTTTATATACCTGACTGGTGAAGGCTTTGAGCCCTGATTGTATATCAATAGACAAGCCAAAGAGGAATTTGCCAAACACAGACCGAAACGTCCTACTCATAATTCTTCGCACTTTATGACTTGATGACTTTATAACTTGATGACTAGTATCCTTAGGATACTTCCGTTCAGCGACAACAACATCAGCCTTATCCAGCTTCTTTACCATCTGAGGAATAGCAGAGAGAGGGTATTGCAGATCACCATCGATCATGACAAATATGGAACCCGTTGCCTGATCAAATCCTTCCTTCAAAGAAAAAGCTTTGCCCTTCTTCCCAACCTTACGAACGACAGTTATAAAGTTATCATGTTGAAAGTTATCAAGTTGATCCTGCCCTGGTGCACGCATGCGCCCTCTCGAATCCTTTTGTTCAACCTTATAACCTGATGACTTTATAACTTGATGACTGAGTTGCTGCAGCAACTCCCACGTTCCATCGCTGGAGTTATCATCAACATAGATGATCTCATAGGATTGACGCATTTTTGACAGGGTGGAGAGGAGCTGCTGATGAAAGAGCTTGATGTTATCAATCTCATTATAAACAGGCACAACTACGGATATTTTCTTTGTATTCATAATTTTTAAATTAGTCTTCAAGTCGTCAAGTCGAAAGTCTTCAAGTTTCCGTTTTATAACTTTATGACCTGATGACTTTATAACTTTATGACTAAAGACAATGGTTTCTTTCATACCCAACCATTGTCTTTCCTTACCCTCAAAATCAGATCAAAATAATGTAATAAATCAATCACAATGTATGATTTTTCACAACCAACTTCAATTT
>CAMPGJ010000062.1 GCA_946885425.1 uncultured bacterium | reverse complement strand
ATCTGATACAGTATAGAACTGTACTCCATCATGGTCATTACGCAAGTTCTCAAGAAAAATGTATGCGCCCGCTCCAGAGCCGGAGTATCATACAAGTAGTCTGATTCATTTGAAAAAGATGATATAATGTTTAACCGCTATGGATAAAGACTATTATACAATTTTAGGTGTCGACAAAAGTGCCACAAAAGAGGATATAAAGAAGGCCTTTCACAAAATGGCACATAAATACCATCCTGACAAAAAAGGAGGTGATGAAGCAAAATTTAAAGAGGTCAATGAGGCATATCGAGTGCTTTCAGATGATCAAAAGCGTGCTCAGTATGATTCATATGGACGGGTATTTGAAGGAGGCGCAGGTGGACAGGGTTTTGAAGGCTTTAGCGGATTTGATTTTACAGGAGGAGGGGCACAAGGTTTTGAATTTGATTTAGGGGACATTTTTGGAGATATTTTTGGTGGAGGAAAGTCGCGTTCAAGAAGAGGCCGTGATATTTCAATTGATGTGCAGCTTGACTTTAAAGAATCAGTATTTGGAGCCCAACGGAAGGTAGTACTCAATAAAGTAAGCGTTTGTGATCGCTGTAAAGGTGAAGGAGCGGAGCCTGGAACACAAAAAGAAACATGTTCTTCCTGTAATGGAAAAGGTAAAGTGCATGAGACGAGGACATCGATGTTCGGTTCATTTTCAACAGTGACAACATGTACAACGTGCCACGGGAGAGGTACAGTGCCAAAAGAAAAGTGTTCTCAGTGTAAAGGAGTTGGAGTTTTTAAGAAAGAAGAAGAAGTGACTGTTTCTATTCCAGCTGGAATAGAAAATGGGGAAATGATCAGACTTTCAGGAGGAGGCGAAGCAATACCAAATGGCACTCCGGGAGATTTGTATATCAAAGTGCAGGTGAAGCCACATTCTATATTCCAGAAACATGGCAGTGATCTGGTTATGAGCCTTCAGATCAAACTTTCTGATGCACTTTTGGGAAATACCTTTACAATTGATACTCTTGATGGAAAACTGGAAGTAGCTATTCCACCAGGAATAAAACCCGGTGAGATACTCCGTGTTAAAGGAAAGGGAGTGACAACAGGACCAAATAAGCGGGGTAATTTGCTCATTAAAGTGGTAATAGATATTCCAGAGAAACTAACAAGGAAAGCGCGAGAACTTGTTGAAGAGTTGCGCAAAGAAGGCATGTAGGAAGTAACAAATATCCTATTTTAAGGTATTATAAGTATATATAAGCTAATATAACAATATGGATGGTAAAAAAACGGGGTATATAGTACTCATTATAGTAATTTTGCTCATTATTGCAGGAGCCATCATGTCAACTCGTGATGAATATCCGACAACTGATATAAATCAAGTGGCAACAACAACTCCGACAGGAGAAGATACTATGGGAATGCTCGCTGAACCTAATGCTGTCATGGTCATGGATCAGCGCCCGGGTTCTGAAGTAGTTGCTTCTCAGGTATATCTTAACCCGGAAGGACTTGGCGGATACGTAGTTATTCATGAATCAGTAAATGGCGAGCCGGGTGCAGTTCTTGGAACCAGCGCCTATCTTCCTGCCGGTGAGAGCACAGGAGTAACAGTAACTCTTACACGTGCAACGAAAGATGGTGAAACACTTGTTGCAGTACTTCACAATGACGATGGAGATAAGACTTATAATGCTCAGCTTGATGGAGAGGTCACAAGCACTATAGCAGATGGAGAAGCAATCATGGGTCAATTTATGATCGATGTTGATGCTCCGACAGATATACAGGTAATGTTTTAATCTGAATTTTGCTTTAATAAAACCCGGCTTATGTCGGGTTTTATTATTACATGTATAAACCACCGGCTTTAGCCGGTGGGTGCGTTTAAAGGCGAAGCCGTTGGTACAATCACCTGAGGTCGAATTAGAAGCCAAAGGTGAGAGTATATCAACTAAACCACACCACATGGGTCTGTGACTATCACGTGGTGTGGTGTCCGAAGTACCGGGGGAAGGTTCTTGCGGATGGGTACATTAAACAAGAATTAAAGCGAATGTTCAAGCATATTGCACAATGGAAGAGATGTGTGATACATGCATGGCACATTGGAGACGAGCATATACATTTGTATATATCAATATCACCAAAATACTCGGTTGCGTACCTAGTACAGATATTGAAAGAAAAAGAGCAAGAAGTTTCCAAAAGGAACATTGTGGGCACGAGGGTACTATGTATCAACGATCGGGAGCAACGAGCATCAGATCAAATCATATATCCTGAATCAACAGCACCACCAGAGAGACTTACCGCACTTGTTCTAGTCCGCCTGCGGCGGACAAACCGAAACCACCAGCATTCTCGCTGGTGGTTGGTCATTTTATGCCTTTTATATTTGCCCTGTTGCTGCTAGGATAGAAAACATGGAAAAAAAAGAACATACGCTTGACACATTAGTATCACTGGCTAAAAGACGCGGGTTTGTCTTTCAGAGCTCTGAGATTTATGGTGGAATGGCTGGTCTTTATGACTTTGGACCATATGGTGTTGAGCTTTTAAATAATTTAAAAGCTGCCTGGTGGAAAGAGCATGTTCAGCTGAGAGATGATTATGTTGGTCTTGATTCGGCTATATTTAAAGATCCCCGGGTTTGGGGAGCCTCGGGACATACAAGTGGATTTTCTGATCCTCTTTCAGAGTGTAAGAAGTGTAATACCCGCATTAGAGTAGATAAAGAGTTAAATGCTATTGGACTGGATGCTGATGAAAAGATGTCAGAGGCAACACTCCAGGCACTTTTTGAAGAAAATAAAAATAAAATTTCTTGTCCGAAATGTGGTTCGCATGATTTTACTACTGCGCGTGCTTTTAATTTGTTGGTAAAATCGAATCTGGGTGATTTTACCGGAGAAGGTAAAGAACCCGTATATCTACCCGGTGAGGCCTGTCAGGGAATTTACTTAAATTTCAAGAATGTTATTGATACAACCCGCATGAAGATCCCATTTGGTATTGCTCAGATTGGGAAGGCATTTCGAAATGAGATCTCTCCCAGAAATTTTCTATTTCGTACTCGTGAGTTGGAACAGGCAGACACCCAATATTTTGTCCGACCAAATGAAAACAAAGAAGAATATGAAAGAATAAAACAGAACAGGTTTAACTGGTATGTTTCTCTTGGTATCAAACCTGAAAACTTGCGTTTTGTACAACACAAAAATTTAGTTTTTTATGCTAAAGATGCCTGGGACATTGAGTATAATTTTCCAACAGGATTTGATGAGCTTGAAGGAATACATGATCGTTCTGACTATGATCTATCACAGCATATGAAATATTCAGGAACTGACATGCAATATACCGATCCGCATACAGGAGAAAAATATATTCCATGGATATTGGAAACATCAGTAGGTATGGGCCGTATGTTCCTTGCATTTATGTCAGACGCATATTGTGAAGAAGAAATTGAGGGGGAGAAGCGTGTGGTCCTTAGACTTTCTCCAAAGCTTGCTCCTGTTAAAGTCGCTGTTTTCCCACTTCTTAAAAATAAACCTGAACTTGTTGCAAGGGCAAAAGATTTATATAACTCACTAAAAATACATATGAGATGCGAATGGGATGATAATGGGAATGTCGGTAAGCGATACAGAAGGCAGGATGAAATAGGGACTCCCTATTGTATTACTGTTGATTATGACACACTTGATGATGATGCTGTAACAGTAAGAGACAGAGACACTATGAAACAAGAAAGAATCAAAATAAATGAGTTGAAAGAGTATCTACAGGAAAAACTTATTTAAAAAGGTGAAGCCGGCGATATATGATCGTCGGCGGAAGCCCTCTAAATTCGGTTGGTTATTTGAATTTACCCTGGTAAAGGGATTGAGGCAGGGAACTGCGAGGTTGAGTTAAGGTAGGATCTTTTTGGCAGGGTAGGACTTCAACCACCTCTACTTCTGCTTATATTATATCAAAAATGGCTATGACGGTCAATAGCCTGTAAAACCTTCATGTTTGCTATTATTTTCATATATGGCAGAAAATAAAAAAACATTGCTTTCGGGAATTCAGCCCAGTGGTAAACTGCACATTGGAAACTATTTTGGTGCTATGAAGCAGTTTGTTGAATATCAAGATACGTATAACACGTATATATCAATTGTGAATTACCACACTCTCACCACACTACAAGATAAAGAGAAATTACTCAGTTATACAATTGATGCAGTTATTGATCATCTTGCTGTTGGACTTAATCCAGAAAAAGCTGTTATCTTTTTGCAATCTGATTTGCCAGCGGTCACTGAACTCACCTGGATATTTGATTGTATTATGACAGTGCCGTATCTGGAGCGCGGTGTGGCGTATAAGGAAAAGATAGACCGGGGAATTATTCCATCAATGGGTCTTCTTAATTATCCGGTGCTGCAAGCTGCTGATATTCTCGTAATGGATGCTGATGTTGTCCCTGTGGGAGCAGACCAAAAACAGCATATTGAGTATGCCCGCGATATTGCTGAAAAGTTCAATAATACCTTTGGGCAAACGCTAAAGCTCCCAAATGCGATTATTAAAGAAGAAGTTTCTGTTATCCCAGGACTTGATGGTAAGAAAATGAGCAAGAGTTACGGAAATACTATTCCGCTGTTTGCCTCCGATGAAGAAATCCGCAATTTGGTAATGAGTATTCCAACAGACTCAAAGAGTGTCGATGAGCCAAAAGACCCGGAGAAGGATATTGTCTATCAGCTGCACAAGCTATTTGCGGGTGAACATCTGGAGAAAATAACAGAAGGGTATGAAAGAGGGGGATTGCCGTATTCAGAATCAAAAAAGATGCTTGTTGAAGAGATCACTTCTTTTGTAGCACCACTTCGTGAGAGAAGAGAGAAGATTGCTGCAAAGCCAGAGTATGTGAAAGATATCCTTAAAGAAGGAGGTAAAAAGGCACAAGAGAAAGCGAAGCAAAAAATGAATGAAGTGAGAGAAATGGTGGGTTTCCTGACTTTGTAGTTGCCTGAAAACTTTTTGCATGGTATTGCCCAACTAGAGATCACATTTTAAAGTGGTCGGGAGAAGCTTAATGGTAACGGTTGGAAGTAGGAAAAGGCCTTGTCAAAGGGGGCAAATCTGGATCAAGAAAGATGCAATGCCTCCAACTCACAAACGAGAAATTCCTAAGCCCAAGCAGCAAATCAAACCACCTCGCTGACTACTTTCAGCGCCCAATCAAAAGGGCGCCGTACCTGCGTCTTGCATCAAAAATTAAACACGCTATCATATTCTTATAGGCGCTGATGCTGCTGACACAGCGGAGCCGCAGGAAGAGCTTCGATTAGGAATCGAAGGGTAGAACCTGCCGGGAATGCCCGTTACAGCATATTTGAGCTTCGCCTCCTTGGCGGAGAAAGTAAGGTGGCACCGCGATATACTCAATCGCCCTTACAGGTCCATACGTTTGTGTGGATCAGTAAGGGTGATTTATTTTTATCAAATTGTTTATGGAAAAAATATCAGTTCAAAAGGTAAGGGAATTTGTTGGCTCTGAAGTTACAATAGCAGGATTTGCCCAAACAATACGTAACCAAAACAAAATTATTTTTATAATTTTGCGTGATATCACTGGAACCATTCAAATTGTGGTTCATAATAATCCAGAATTATTGGATATTGCTAAATCTTTAACAACTGAGTCAGTTATAAAAATTTCTGGACTTGTTAAAGAAGAAAAACAAGCAGTCGGAGGCTATGAAATTGCTGCTACTTCAATAATAGTACTCTCACTTGCTGATCCAATATTGCCAATTCCAGTAAATGAAGAAAAAGGGGCAGATAAAACTCATCAAGATACACGTTTTGATTATAGATGGCTAGATATCAGACGCCCAGAGAGATCAATTGTTTTCCAATTATGGACTGAATTAGAAAAAGGCTTTAGAAAATATTGGTATGAAAGCAACTTTATACAAATCTATACTCCTTCTTTCATGAATACAGCCAGTGAATCAGGTGCGGAAGTTTTTGAAGTAAAATACTTTGATAGAAAAGCATATCTTGCACAATCTCCACAATTCTACAAACAGATGGGGATTGCATCTGGTTTGGAACGAGTTTTTATGGTTGGTCCTGTTTTTAGAGCAGAACCTTCTTTTACAACAAGACATATGACAGAATTTACAGGATGGGATTTTGAAGTCGCATATGTGGAATCTCATCATGATGTAATGGATCATGAAGAACAAATGTTAGTTGAAGGATTCACGGCAATAAAAAAGGCATTTCCTGATATCTCAATTGATATTCCAATTCGGCCTTTCCCGCGTATCACCATTGCTGAAGTAAAAAAAAGAGTACAGGAAGTAGGAATTGAAAGCGAACATCCTCATGATATTTCTCCAGCTGAGGAACGCGCGATAGGAGAAATTATAAAACAAGAAACAGGCCATGATTTTGTGTTTATTACGGATTATCATATTAGTAAACGTCCGTTTTATCACATGAGACACCAAGATAATTCGGAGCTGACTAAAAGTGCGGACCTCCTTTATAGAGGAATTGAAATAACCACACTTGCACAAAGAG
>CAMPGJ010000061.1 GCA_946885425.1 uncultured bacterium | reverse complement strand
GGGATTTGTATATTTCTATCTACTGCTACATCAAGACGTATGCTTTTTACGTCGTGTAGGTCTATGAAGAAGATGTCTAGTTCTTCTTGTCTATCTTCGAGAAATTCTGTCTTCAAATGTTTATCTATGCTACGTAGTTCTTCGTAATATTTATTTTTCTTTTCATTTGCTCTTTTGAATATGGATTCCTGACTGGCGGTTAATTTTCCCCGCCCTTTCCGGTTTATGTGTAAATTGTAGGGTTTAAGCAGTTCAATTACTTCATCAAGCTCTGCTGCTTTTTCCCTACGGAGTTCTGAGTCAGGTATGAGATGAATCCTTATGGAGTTTTTGGGCATACCAGGATAATGTACCATGTCTTTTACTGTGTCTGCCCTTGTGTCTATAACTCCTTCAAAATCACTGTGCAATCTAGTAGGTCCAATGCTGCGGAGCTCTATCTCTGACCTAAAGTATTTGCTCTCCATACCAATGCTCAAAAGCGCCTTTGACCCCTTGGGAAGGAAAATCCCCTTTTTTTCTTCTAGATTTTTTTCGACATAATCGCCTTCTAGTAAGGTTAGCGGCATTATTCTAGGTGTATTTTCACGTCTTTCAATCATGAGAGGATTATATATGAGAGTCTTGAGCTAATCAATGGGGTTGGGAATGAAATCAAGGAAGACCAAGTTGGAATAACGTAGGTGTCTCTTTATCAACAGCTATGTGAAGACGAACTTGCTGTATAGTATCCGGATTGATATTAAAGAAATCCAGATCTTCCTGTCTATCTTTCAGGAAATCTTTTGCTAGTTTCTTATCTAACTTTTCTATTTCTCTGTAAGCCTTTCTTTCACGCTTCTTTTTCCTTTCATCTGAATCAGGAGCTAAGAATATTTTTACCGAATCTTGCGGCATACCTAGATACGCGTCTTTAATATATCCGACATATGCTCCTCTAAAATCTTCATTCAGCTTTGTGGGACCAAGATTTAAGAAATCCATCCCTTTAGTAGCATCACTTACCTGAAGCGTCAAAAGCACTTTTGCATCTTTGGGTAGAATGATATTTTTATTTTCAAGGAGTATTTTTTCCACAGAATCGCCTTCTAATAAAGTCAGCGGCAGGGGTCTAGGTGATCTTTCATATCTTTCAGTCATGTGGAGATTATATACGATTTAGGGGCTAGGGGCTACCCTTCGACTTTGCTCAGGGTCTTTGAGGGGCTAGTGGTTTGGGGTGATTGTTGGTTCTGGTGTTGGGGTGGGAGTATTTGTTGGTGTTGGAGTGGACGTTGGCGTGGGTGTTGGCGTCGTCGTAGGGGTGGGATCTGCGGGTTTGGATGTAGGGGTAGGTGTGGATGTCGGACTTGAAGCAGAAGTAGGGGTAGGTGTTTGGGTAGGAGATGGGATCGTAGACCCTGAGCCTGTCGAAGGGGTAGCTTTTGGAGGTTCATTTGGACCTGCGACTTCTGCGTTGTGAGTATTTGTTCCTGCTACTTCTTCCGGAGGTTTGATCAATGAAGATTTCTCCGGCATTTCTATGTTACTGATTGATGGAGTTTTGGACATGGATGACAGAACAATACAAACAATAAGAATCAGTCCTATTGCTCCACCGGCTAACAAAAGCACTTTAGGAAGAGGTTCTGAGTGATCTGAATCATCAATAAGGTGTGCGAGCGCAGCATCTTCCTTGTCCATATATTAATAGTAGCATTTTTTTCCAAATTTACTATTTTTTGGGGAGCCACCTTTCAACTTTTGGCTGGACAGCTTCAGGGCTATAATCACCATCTATGGGCATTTTCCTTACCCCTGACTGTTGAGGATGCTTGAAATAATCCCAGCCCACATGGCCAATGCTCAGATCACCTGTGTTCCATTGCTCTGCAAGTCTTTTTATTAATGCCCCCCGTAATTTAGCTCTGCCTTCTGGAGGGGTCGTTCTGGCTTCTTCTTTTTCTGCATCAGTTGGGTTATGTGAAAATCTGCCTTTTTTGCGTAATGTTATCCCCCATCCTTTTTCTACGTCATCGTAATGCGAGTCCCAGAGACTTATTTCCTTTATTTGTTCCGTTTTTTTCTTTCCTTGATGTTCTTCTTTTGATCTGCGTCCATCGATAATCTGCTTTTTTGTATACCAGTCAAGTTGTGATAATTCCCGTTGGTGTTTTCCTGTTTCAGAATACTCTCTCAGAGCATCAATAATAGTGAACCAGTCCCCTATCACCTCATTTTCTTCTTGCGGTAATTCTATGCGTTGAGATAGATCATGTGCGCGGGATGCAAGCTCTTCTTGTATATTCAGAGCTGAATGTGTTTTTCCGGAACGCAAATTAAGTGGTGAGCTGATGCCCTCTACTCCTGATGCAACATCTTTGGCAGAGTCCAGAGCATTTGCAAGAAATAGATCCTGTACGTCAACTCCGTGTTCAAGAAGGCGCAGCATCAACGAAGTAGTACCGAACTTCATGCGTACTGCCCAGGGAGACATGTTCGCATCTCCGCAAACGACATGTAATCTGTGTAATCCTTGTGCATTTCCTTCATGGTGTTCTGTGCGGGTATTTACCAGCGCTTTATTTTGAGTCGATGTTTCTCCTTCTGAAGTTTGAATGTCATGTATTTTTTGACCCAACCGAAATCCTTCGGGTGTGGGTTGTCCCGCACCAATAAAGATCGTTCTTGTAGCAAAATGTGCGGCAAGGCTGTCTCTTGTTCTGCTAATATGCCCACCCTTAATATTCATTGTCGTTGTATAATTCTCGTGCGCGCCGTATCCTTTGGGAGGAGATATTATGTATGGAGAAAGAGAACGTTTGTGGATGCTCGCTAACTCAGATTTTTCTCCTAAGTATGTATCCCGCACAATTTCTTCACCTGCAAATTCATGGACAGTTAATTCTTTTAACGTACGGCATTCCGGGGTCGCATATTCGATCAGTCCGACATCTATATAGAATCTGCTTCCATTTTCAAAATATTGTCCAGCTTGTTTCATCCCCGGCGTCTTCCGGTGGCTAACAGATGCAGTTTTATGATTTTTGGTTTTATCAGCAAATGAAAATGTATATTCTATTTCGCTACCAAAATGACGTGAAACAGGTGATTCTTTTGACATATTTTCAGAGATAGTATAGCACGATTTGCTCTAGTCTGCTCAGTTTTTTTAGTCTTTTTTTCCGTAGCCAAAGGGGCATTGTCCGAGGTTTTCATAAATAATTTTTTCATGGTTTTCTTGGGTAGCTGGGTCTGAATCCAAGAGAGCGTATTGAGGGAACTCCGGGATCTTACCATGATCTCCTGATTGTGGGTGTACAGTGTCTTGTCTATTGCGCGCATGAGTTTTAAATTTTTCGAACGAACCAGTATCTTTCATTTGGCTTAAAAGATTATGTGATGTGAATAATACCAATGGAACTTCAGACCTTCGCGAAGCATGTTTGGCATGAGGATGAAGATAGGTTATAAAATACGGTTCTTCTCCGCTTGAAAAACCAAAGTCTGGTGAATAAATATCCTTTGAGACAGATTCACTCCATTCAAAGCCTTTTTGCTCATCTTGTTTATGCATATTTCCTAAAAGTTGGTACATGTGCGCAGTTGCATCTATATGGTTAACGCTTTTTGGCTCCTTAAAAGTAGTGACAAATGACGAAAGTGATATTGTATCTTTTGTTTTGTCAGACAATCCAAATTCATGATTGAACTTCAGTAAATCGTGAGCTACTCCTTCTGCGGCATCGGGAGAGGTCATATCTGGATAAGCATTGAAGGCATATTTTGCCCCTCTTACAGCTCCTTGTCCTGCACGGCATGCAAAGTCAGGTGCTAGTACTAAATTCTGGAAATAATCATGCGCTTGTTGATGAAAATCATGCATTTCAGATCCTTTTGGATATCTTGAATCGAGATTTTTGCCATTGTATCTGCCAGAGCCGCTCATGCGATCTGAAAATGGATTGCTTTGTAGATGAGATTGCTGCTCTGATTTTGACATATTTTAGCTGGTTGAATTATTTAGTCTACCAAACGAATATATGAAATACAAGTATTATTGTATTTTCTTTTGCAATGCATCTAACTGCGCGTACAACCACCCAATCTGATACACTAAAAAGTATGAAAATTTCGAGTTCAGCTTTTGAACATCAAGGGAAGATTCCTGCGAAATATACCTGTGTGGGAGAGGATATAAGTCCCCCACTCCGGTTTGAGGATGTTCCGGCTGATGCTAAGAGTTTGGTACTCATTGTTGATGATCCTGATGCACCTATGGCCCATTCGACAGGTTCAGGGTCTTCGACATGGGTGCATTGGGTTGTCTTTAACATCCCTCCTGATCTGAAAGAAGTTAGAGAAAATAGTGCGCCTGAGGGAGGAATTGAGGGAGATACCAGCTTTGGTAAGCCGGGTTATGGTGGTCCCTGTCCCCCTAGTGGAGAGCACCGGTATTTCTTCAAATTATACGCGCTTTCGGATATGCTGACTTTTGAGCACCTTGAAAAGATGAATAAGCAGACTGTTGAGGAGAAAATGAAAGGAAAAATACTGGGAGAAGCTGGCTTGGTCGGATTGTTCTCCAAGTAAATAATCCTCCACTTCGCTAAAGCTACGCACGGCAAGCAATAAACGAATAAATGCGTCATTCTGGCGGCGTCCAGAATCTCTAAGGTAACTATAGCTCATAGAGCGATCCTGGACCCGGCCAGGATGACGTTATATCATTCTAAACTCTCAATTCTCAACTCTTGAGTCTTACTTCTTATTGTAGACCCCCATATAGATGTGCTACATTTAGTTAGTAAACTGCCCCCCTTGCTTTATGCGTTATCGTGTTTTGTTCTTCCTTATTTTCATACCCGCGCTTTTGTTTACTGTGAAATTGTTTTTTGATAATAGCTATCATATTGCAAGGGTTGCAGGTATCTCCAGCTCTAGAGAGCTGGTCTCACCCCTCTCTTCGGTAACTCCTCCAAAAGAATCTCCTTTGGGAGATTTTGTTACTGCACAACTTGCGGGAACAAAAGGAACATATGGAATAGTAGTCCTCAATTTAATAACTGATGAGTCATTTCTTCTGAATGAGCATACAACATTTAAAACAGCAAGTTTGTATAAATTATGGGTTATGGCTACAGCGTATGATTTGATACGGGAGGGTAAGCTGAAAGAAA
Source organism: uncultured bacterium (assembly GCA_946885425.1). Next base: position 1,494 of record CAMPGJ010000061.1, on the reverse strand, counting down.
CAGATATCCTCAGTCAGGATCTTAATCTCCTGTATAACAAATTTGGTTTGGCATCACCATCTGCTCAGATTGTTGTACCTACGGGTTCACCTGACGCTCCTGCTGATACTGAAGACAAAACCAATGAGTCAGAGAAAATATCTCTTACGGTAGGAAATGCTCTGGAAAGGATGATTACTATCTCTGATAATAATTCCGCACTCTTGTTAACTGAACGGGTTAAGCTAGCAAACATTACAGCTTTTCTTGATAAGCATGGTTTTTCTGAATCAATGGTAGGAATCAAGGGCGGTGATCCGATTACCTCATCCTATGATATCGCTTTATTTTTAAAAAAATTATATAACAACGAATTGACTGATCAAGTACATACAGATAAAATGCTAACTTTATTAAAGCGTCAGCGACTAAATGGAAAACTGCCAAAATATTTACCCAAGCAAAGTATAATTGCGCATAAGACTGGAGAATTGGATAGTTACTCGCACGATGCCGGTATCGTCTATGCACCACCCGGAGAGTATATAATCGTGGTCCTTTCAGAAACTACGTCACGCGCCCAGGCGGACGAACGGATAGCTCTCCTATCACAGTCGGTATATAAGTATTTTGTGAATAACTAATTGCTAATTGTTAAGGAGAATCCTCATTCTCCGGAGATTCAACAATTTAACAATGTAACAATCCTCTATTATTTGCTACGATAAAAATGTGTTTGAAATAATCCTTGTTCTTGTTTCTATCCTTGGTGGAGGTATCGCCACAATTGCTGATTTTGGTATTGGTAGTTTTATTATTCCGCTGCTCTCTCTCGAAATAGGCACAGGTCCTGCTATTATTGGAGTATCAATTGCACATTTTTTGGGAACTAGTTTTCATTTTTATATGTGGAGAGAGTTCGTAAACAGGAAAGTACTTTTGGCTTTTGGACTACCCAGTGCGGCGGGAGGTATCATTGGAGCTCTTCTTAATTCCGCAATCTATAATAACATTCTTACGGTTATTTTCGGATCGTTATTGATTTTTGCCGGAATCATGGGGCTTACCGGTTTGACTGAAAAGTTACGTTTTACAGGCAAAGTAGGATGGATATCAGGTGCTTTATCCGGATTGCTTGGAGGTCTAGTAGGTAATCAAGGGGGAATCCGCTCTGCATCTATGCTTGGTTTTGGATTAACTGCCAAAGAGTACATCGCTACCGCAGCAGGTATTGCGCTTATGGTAGATATAGCGAGAATACCGATTTATGTTGTATTGCAGAGTGCGGAGATCGTTGCTATTTGGCGTTATGTTGCTTTAGCGTCAATAGGTGTTTTTATCGGGACATTTTTGGGAGGATGGATGTTGAGGAAAATTCCGGAAAAAATCTTCAGGATCGGAGTTTCCTTGATAATTTACTTGGTAGGTATATTTGAGTTGACAAGGTTGTAGATTGTAGATTGTAGGTTGTAGGTTGTAGGTTGTAGGTTGTAGGTTGTAGGTTGTAGGTTGTAG
>CAMPGJ010000060.1 GCA_946885425.1 uncultured bacterium | reverse complement strand
TTAATATCGCTTCTGTAGATGAAGATGGTGGAGGAGAGGTAGGTGTTGAAGCAGGTGGAGGCAAAGCGGGTGATATTCCGGATGAATCAGGTGATGATTATAAAAAAGTGCAATTCCGGGGAGCAACGTTTAATAATCGCACAAAAAGGATGCTTGAAGCCGCTGAAAAGGATTTCGGAGAGCAATTCAGGATATTGCAAGGGAGCTATAGCACTGGAGTAGCTGCAAGTGCGGGTGTCCATGATGGGGGAGGCGCAGCCGATATCGGCACAAACGGCTGGGACAAGTCAAAGATTGACAAAGCAGTAACAGCACTGCGTAAAAATAATTTTGCAGCATGGTATAGAACTCCTGCTCAAGGCTTCACTCCCCATATCCATGCTATCGCCATCGGCGATAAAGAATTGGCTCCGGGAGCAAAGCAGCAGGTAGAGGATTACAAGAATGGCAAAAACGGATTAGCCTCAGGAGGGAAAGATGATGGTCCAAAAACTGATGTTGATACCGGAGGGTGTGATGGAGGTGCAGCAAACGAGGGCTTCACAAAAGCCACGAAGGATAATTGCGGAGGAAAGTATGATTTTACAGACAAACACCGAGATAAAAACCCACTAGGGAACTATGGTGATCCTAGCTGCAACTTTTCCAAAGAAAAAGTTGCAGCTCTTATAAAAGAAAAGGACGCGAAGCACCTCCACGAATGGTATGACATGATCATTAAACGAGAGACTGGCGGGACTTATGATCCTAATGTGTTTGCCGAACCTGCTGGGCAACAAGCCGCGCTAGATGCGGGCGGGGCGTGGGGACTCTATCAGATGGGAAGCAGCAATCCAGCAGGACAAGATCCTTCTGCAAAAGGAAAGAATGGACAATATGATAGAGGAGACGTCAATTGGGAAGTTCAAACAACAAATGCTATTAACCATAACACAAAAGTGCTCAAATGCAACTTCAAATATTGGCGATCACAAATAGAAGGAGAGGTAAAAAGCGACTCTTGTTAAAGTTATGAGAAGAAGAAAAGAAGATTATATAATCATAATACTTGCGCTGATATTAGTAATTATTATTTTCGGCATTGTGTATATGCTATTGTTCCAACCCCCACAACAACCATCTAAACAAAATTTAGTCATTCCAACCGCATATCCTACACAAGAAGAGGCTCCTTCTCCCACACAGGAGGTTTCTCCGGATGAGGCTGGCTCTGCACCTCCACATGAGGACATTGTCACATTTGATCATCAAGCAGAAATAAAACTTCTTGATAGACTCAAAAACAGAAGGGCTCTCTCTGAAACAGATTCTTTCGCAAAAGCTACAATTTTGACATTTCTTCCCTCTGGTGAAAGCTCCGGAATTGTGTACCAAACCTCAACCATACTTGTGGAATATATCGAACCGGTTGACGAATTTCAGGTAACCATCTTTACCACAAATATTTTGCAGGCAAAAACAGAAGCTAATCTTTGGTTCAGAATCCATGGTGTTAGTCAGCAAGGAATATGTGACCTTCCTCTTAATTTTCTCCCCGGAGCTGGCCTTATCGATTACCTCAGAGAAACACGCACAATCTTTAACTCACTTCCGAATGAGTGTCAATAGATGATGTTTTGTATATACTAAATTTATGGAAAAACTAGCGACTATGGCTAAACGTTACAGATTGCAGATCACTTTGGGTCTGATGATGTTTTTTATCCTTGCGGGAATCATCTGGGGATTCATATATCCATCCCCTTCAAGTCGTGAACAAACAGGCACAAATGTTTCCGCACCTACAGAAACAGCACAACAAGCTGAAAATGCAGAACCCACAGAAAATCCTATTGATGATGAATTTCCTTCGGATGAAGAAGCTGAGATAGATTTAAAGCCAACCATTTCATTTACCCAAGAAGAAGGGGTATATAAAAATGCAGAACCGCAAGTTTTTCAAGGGATCGATGGTTCACACGCAGGCGGTCTTGTTGTCACATCACAACCGCAAGGGACAAATATAACCATACAATCAGTCGGACTTGAGCCTGGTAGAGGATTTTCCTTATCCGCAATTTCACCTTTTAAAGTTCAGGAAATGCCTGTGGGGCTATACACGCTTTCAGCTACTGCAAACGGGTATTTATCAAAACAGCAGGATTTTTTGGTCACTGAAGACGAAGTAAGCAGACTACGGGTTGACATGATACCTGTCACACCCACACAATAAGCAATAGAGTCTTTTTTATGAAAATTATCATATTCTTTTTCACTACAGCAATTCTCTTCTTACTAACTCCGGTATATCCTGCCCATGCACAATATAACGCATGTTTGCATACAATAATAGGTGATGCACCAAAAGATTTTAAAATGCCTCCTGAATGCAGCTCAGGCGGAGGGCCAGTTGTTGAATGGGCTCAAAAGATTGTTGACAAGCTAGAAAAAGGAGGGAATGATTATTTCAGCAAGATGCAAGCTGAAGTATGTAACGGTGACAAATGCGCCCACAAGAAAAAAGGGCCTGGTGGCAGTTGTAATGGAGATATAGCAAATTGCTACTGGTGCACATGGCTTATTATTGATGCGTATAATCTTGCTGGCACACCTATCGGAGAAAATTTATCAGCACAGGGGCTTTTTGCTGATATGGCAAAGAAAGGAGAGTTTGATAAAGCTGGGCCTAGTGGAGCAGGAGAGCTTAAAAAAGTAAAACCCGGCTGGGCTATTGCGTTTGGGGGAAGCGGACATATTGGTATTGTCAAAAATATAACCGTTGACGACAAGGGGAATGGTTCTATAGTCACATTAGAATCAAATTCCGACGCCAAAAGCCACACATGGCCGATTGACGGGGGAAATATAAAAAAAGGCGGGGGACTTCCTATTATTGGATTTGCTGGCCCGAAATAACATATCTTTATGAAACACTTTATTGATACTTTTTTGATAGCTATCAGAGAAAAGAAAAGCTATCTTTTCGTAGCTCTACCATTTGCACTTATTATACTTGCTCTGACCGCCTTTATTGCTGTCTTTCAAGAGCCTGTTCAGCAGCAAAAGCCCGTTATAGCCACCCCTACACTCATACCGACCGAAGAGCCTGAGCCTACTGAAGAAATACCTCTTACACCAGAAGCCACAATACCTCCTGAGACAGCATTATTGTTACAAAAACAGGCTGAAACCGAAAAACAACACGCTGAAGAACAGGCGGCTATTCAAAGAAATTATCCTTGGTTTAACCAGCTCCCTATTGATAAGGTTAATTATTTTGTTTACTTTGATGCAGAAATTGAAGCTTTTGTCGGACTATTATATCCCGAAACATCATCCTCTATACCTGTTGCTACACAGGTAGAGCAATTAAAAACGTCAGCGACCTTTGATCTAGAAGAGATGGAGATACCCTGGCAATCATACCCCTTCAACTGGAAAATAAACCCCGAATAAACCATTGGTTCTCGGCTGTGCTCGAACAATAAGACAATTAGCCATCCACAATAGAAATTAGAAATTAAAGCTATCCCTGGACCCTGATCGGCATTATGAGGTGGAGGAAGGAATTGTCATTTTGAATTTTGAACACGCCCGGGTTAAGAGGACCGGTCATTTCAAAAAGCAAATCTTTTTCTTCTACATTACCAAGCACGTCAACGAGATATTTGCTGTTAAAAGCGATTTCATTTTCCTCACCATCCAGCTTAGCATCCACCCGGACTGAATTTTCACCTACAGAAGAAGATTGAGAAGAAACAATAATATGATCTTTGTGAAGTGATAACTTGATGATATTCGCTGCATCCCTGGCAAAAATTGAACAAACCTTGACTGCCCGCTGTAGCTCTTCGCGGTCAAACGTGATACTTACAGAAAAATCCGAAGGGATAATCTTGGCAAAATTAGGGAACTCTGCTTCTATCAATCGCCCGACAAGTGTCATATCGCTATTTTCAAATAACACCTGGTTATTCTCTGATGATGTATAGACACGGATACCTTCTTTTGTATCCTTGAATGATAAAATCTCCCGCAATACTCTGGCGGGAATTATAAATGACTCATGTTTTCCAGCCTCCTGTCCAACCTCTACCTTGTAATGCTTTAATGATAGTCTGTAACCGTCTGTAGCGACCAGCAAGAGCCCTTCTGGTTCCCTACGTACCAAAACCCCAGATAGAGCAGGACGGGCGGTATCCTGGCTTGCTGCAAAAATAACAGATGAAAAATCTTTTTGAATATCTTTTACCTGAAGCGTTGCAAATAATTCACCTTTATTTTCATATAATCTGGGAAATTCATCACTTTTTATCGTTTGTAATACACTTTTTGTCCGTTTACTTGCCACCTCAAGGGTAGTTCCTACTGCATGAAGCGTAACTGTTTCTTCAGATAGAGAGCTTATGAGTTCTGTAAATATTTTAGCTGGTACGGTTGTAGCTCCTTGCTCTTCTACCTCCGCAGGTATAAGAACCTCCATTCCAATCTCCAGATCAGTACTACTTATTTTAACTGCAGCCTCTTGTGTTTCTATAAGGATATTCAAAAGAATTGGGAGCTGATTTTTGGGAGAGATCGCATGATTAAGAAAGCTTAGTTTTCCCTGAAGATTTGATGTTAATATTTTAACTTTCATGTATTTATGATGTGGAATGTTAGGAATTATCTTACTTCTTTTTTTGAAGCTTTTGTTTAAAAGTCATTTATTCAGTTGTTCCTTTATTCTTTTTAGTTGTTGTAGTAGTGTATATGGAAATGTGGAAAAAAGCAAGTAATCGCCATGATTTTGTGGGTGGGAAATTGTGGAAAACATGTTGATAGATTTGGGGATATTATGTTCACAACTTCGTATGGTAGAGTTGTCCCAACCTTTTACCCAGTAAGCTCTGCTTTTATCCGCATGATATCCTCACCGACTTTGTCTTTGTTTTGCACATAATTTTCAACCTTATCCACACCATGCATAATTGTCGTGTGATCCCGTCCACCTAAGAGGTTACCAACCTCTACATATGTCAATCCGAGATCTTTGTAAAGAATATACATACAAACCTGTCTTGCGCGCACAAGGGACGCATCCCGCTTAGGCCCTTTTAATTGTGTAGGTTTAATATTGTAGTAATCACAGATACCTTTGACTACATCATCAGGATGGAGGTGTCCCCGCTTTTCTTCATGGATAAGGCCCAGGCTTTTATGTGCAAGCTCCATGGTTATCTCCTGGTTCGTCGTCGTTGCCTGAGTGACAAGTCTGAGCACAAGACCTTCGAGTGTTCTCGTGTCCTTGGCATTCTCGGCAAGGAGGGCAACAACATCAGGAGTTATAGCAAAGCCATATTTTTGGGCTTTAATACCTATGATAGCTGCTTTCAGCTCAAAATCGGGTTGAGCAATATCAACGGTTAGTCCACCGGCAAAGCGGGAAGAAAGTCTTTTTTCAAGTTTTTTAATTTCCTGAGGTGGCCGGTCTGATGACAAACATATTTGTGAGCCTTGATCGATAAGGATATTAAAAGTGTGGAAAAGCTCTTCCTGCACCTTTTCTTTTCCTTCAATAAATTGAATATCATCAATGATTAAAAGGTATGCAGAGCGGAAGCGTTTTTTCATTTTGGCAGTATTGTTCGTTCTTATGGCGTCAATTACTTCATTAGTGAATTCTTCACTAGTAATATAGAGTATTTTTTTTGAAGGGTCCTGCTGGTAGACATGGTTGGCAATAGCGTGCATCAGATGTGTTTTCCCTACTCCAACTGGGCCATAGATGAAAAACGGATTGTATGATTTGCCTATATTTGTCGCGACTGTCTGTGCCGAGACAAATGCCAGCTGATTACTTCCTGAAACGGCAAAGGTCTGAAATGTATAATCCGGCCGTACACGGGGTAAATGACCTATGGTCATTGGTTGTGGTGCAGCAATTGGTTCCATGCTGTTGTGTGATTTCTCCTCAGTTGCTCCGAACAATGGTCCCATATCGTCATTGCCCGAGCGTGCCGAAAGATTTTTGGGGATAAATATGACTGAGATGTCTTTGCCGCTGTGTTTATCAAGCGAGGCTTTGATGTCATCTGCGAAACGTGTTTGAAGCAATGTAACGGCAAAGGAAGGTGCAGCGATCGTTGCAATGTCATCTTCAATAGAAACGAGCTTTGATGTTTTGAAAAATGCACCAAAATTACCTACAGACAATTTTGCTTTCATATCGACTAAGACGTTCTCCCAAAGAATTTGAAGTTTTTTATTCATAAATTAACCTTTTATAATCAGGTGAAAAAGAAGACGCTAGATGGGGCAGAACTACTCTTCTAAACAGCAGTTTAATAATGTGGATAACCCTCTGTCAATAACTAAAAAACTATTAACATGAAAAAATGGCTGTATGGCTAAATAGTTCTATGGTTAACCATTTTAACCAGCTAACCATTTGACCATTTGTCAATAACTCAACCTCGTGCTATAATGACTACTATGTCTGAGAGAATTACAAAAAGTCAAAAACTAAAAAGGGTTAGAAAACACGGATTTATGGCACGCATGAAAACTCATGGTGGACGGAAGATGCTCAAGCGTAGACGCGAAGAGGGCAGAAAGCAAATTGCTGTATCAAGTACCTTTGTTTAAGTCTCAATGTTAAGTAAGGAATACCGATTGCCTGCAGACTCCCAACTAAAAAACTCCTCTTTTTTTAAGACTCCCCTGTTTGCCGTAAAGATTGCAAAAAATGGTAGTACAGAAAGCAGATTTGCGTTTTTGGTGAGAAAGAAGGTGGATAAGCGGGCTGTAAAACGAAATAGGATAAGAAGAGTGTTCCGCTCGTGCATTGAGCAGATGCTTGGAGAGATAAAACAAGGCTACGACATGCTTTTCTTCCTCGAAAAGAGTATAATAGACACGGATCGAAAGCAACTTTTTGAGATGATAAAGATGTTGTTGGAAGAA
>CAMPGJ010000059.1 GCA_946885425.1 uncultured bacterium | reverse complement strand
CTGTAGCACTACTTATCATTGGTTTATTTTTACAAATAGTAGTTAATGTATTTCATCTCCCGATTAATTTAACACTTTCCCCTGAATTTATCTACTTCTTTCTACTTCCGATACTTTTGTTTGAATCAGCAATGCACATTAATATTCATCAGTTTAAGATTCAATTTAAAACTATTACATTTCTTTCAACATTCGGTCTGCTTGTATCAATATTCGCTATTGGATTTGGTCTCGCTCTTTTGCTCAAGCTTCCTTTTGAGATTGCACTGCTTTTTGGAGCGATTATTTCCGCGACCGATCCTATTGCTGTACTTACTTTATTCAAGACGCTTGGCGCTCCTAAGCGTTTGGCTTTAGTTGCTGATGGGGAAAGTATGTTTAATGACGCAACGGGTGTTATTGCCTTTCGTCTGATCTCTGGATTTGTTCTGGCGGATAAGGCATTTCAATCGCAAACTCTTGTGGAGAGTATTAACAATTTTCTCTATGTATTTATAGGAAGTATTGTCTTGGGAGCATTATTAGGATATGCCGCCTCTACGCTCGTCAAACACATAAAAGCTAAGCGGATACTTATTACAGCCCTTCTCACATCATTGGCGCTTGGTTCTTTTGTTATTGCGGAACATTTCTTTAAGTTATCGGGTGTGATCTCAACAGTAATTGCGGGTCTGGTATTTGGAAATTTAGCCCATGGAAGGATGAAAGCAAGAGCTGTAAATTTCATAGCTGAATATTTTGAATATGTTGGTTTTCTCTCTCTGTCACTAGTATTTTTCTTTGCTTCTTTCAATTTAGATTTTGATCTATTTACAAAAGAATTACCAATACTTTTCATAGTAATTTTGGTTGTTCTTCTCGCTAGAGCAATCTCAATATATGGATCTGTATTTTTAACAAATGTTTTGCCAGGTTTCCGAAATGAACCAGATATACCTTTAAGTTGGCAGCATATTCTTAACTGGGGAGGATTAAGGGGAGTAATTCCTCTTGTTCTTGTCTATTCACTTCCTGATACGTTTATTTATAAAGAGCTTATGCTTCGTTTTACTTTTGCGACATTGTTATTTACTCTCTTTATTAATGGACTGACAATTAAATGGTTACTCATAAAGCTTAAACTTCATCTTCCTAGAACAGAAGAGAAAATAATTGCAGAAGAGCTAGAGCTCTTCCGTGTAAATGAGGCGCGCCGAAAACTCAACAGTTTGCAAAAACGCGAATTTGACCAGAGGATTGTAAGTTCAATCGATAAAGAGCTCGGATATCTAGAAGAAGAATCTAAAAAGAACATTATTAAATTGGCAGATTCTGAAAAGTTTCTTCTCAGTGTTAAGCTAGAAGCATTGGCTATTGAGCGTGAAACGCTAAGAAAGTTATTTGAACACCGACGCTTTAATGAGCGAGTATTATATGAGTTTGAATCCGAACTGGATTTGCAGCAAGACGCGTTGGAATATCCTGATTTATATAAATTAAAGGTTATAAATAAAAGAGGAGAAATAAATACAAAAAAGGCATTTAGGAAAAAGCTTTTTATGTTCAGAAGATTTATATCCCAGTATAGAATATTGGCTAAGGTGTTTAATATAAAAGAAAAAGATCTTATTCTTGAGAGATACACATTGTTACGTGCGCGTTTATTTACATCGTATGCAGTATTGGATTATTTGAACCGACTTGAAGTTATTTTTGAAAAGAAGGGACAATTGGTTAATTCTGTGAAGGAAGTACGATTTGTACAACAAGAACATATCGATAAGAATTTAGAAGAAGCTCAAGATATAGAAGATAAACATCCGGATTATACTTCTGAGTATCAGAAAAAAATCATAGATCAGCTTATTTCTTGAGTTTCTGACGGACGTTGTTAGTGGTCTGATTTATTGTTCCGGTTGCGTCTATGTAGTGGATTTGCCATTGTTGTTCTTCTATTGATCTTATCCGTTGGTAGAGATTATTGTAGTGGTTGTCCAGCCGCTTATGTACTCCTTCCTCTGTTTCGCCAGCTCTTCTACGGGCATGTGGTCCGGTTACCAGGCGGTCTAAACTCATAGAGGTTGGAATGTGCAGGTAAACTGCTGTTACGGGCATCAGGCGGCCGGAATTCCTCAGGAGATTGGGAAAGCCTTGTGCTTCTTCAAGAGTTCGGAATCCACCATCGAGTATAAAACCATCCGCCAAATCTTTTTGTTTGAATTGGGGGACAAGAATTTTGTTAAGTATTTGTGGTTCAAGATACCCACTTTGATCAAGCATGGTTTTACATGTATCGTAGTATTCTGCTTTAGGTTTGTCTGCAATATCTCGTATGATATCCCCTATCGCGACGCGGGGTTTTCCTGTTTCTGCGCCGATTCTTTTTGCTATGGTTGATTTACCAGCTCCTTCAGGGCCCATAAAAACGACAATTTCTTTGCCCAAACGAAGCCGTTCATTGGATTGTGGGACATCAGGGTTATGGTGTAGCAGTTCACTCATGAGCTGATAAGGATCTGAAGCTTATTTTTCTAAAAACTTTTTTGTCCAGACTTTGTGATATCTCTGAACCATGTTCTTTTCAGCATCCATACTTTTCATATCAGTCCGGAATTTCTCCAGTCTGCTTTCAAGTTGATTTATGCTCAAATTAGCAGTTATCTGTATATCCCTTTCTCTTCCCATAAGCTCAGTATAGCACCTTCAAAATGAGATTACAAACTATAAGGTAGGTTGTAGGTTTAGCCCCCGCCCCTATAACCTATCCCCTGGTTTCTCTGGGTAGCCATTTATCTTTGAGGAGGTGGAAATTTCCTTCTCCGATTGACTCCCTGATCTGGGTCATGAGGGAGGTGATGAAGAAGAGGTTGTGCGTTGTCGCTAGTTGGTATGCCAGAAGTTCATTAACTGAGAACAGATGATGGATGTATGCTCTGGTAAAATTCTGGCAGACAGAACATCGGCAATCAGGATCTATGGGTTCAGGATCTGTCTCAAATTTTTTATTGGTGATGTGAAGAGTAAAGCTATTCTGTTTTCTTCCTCCATTTTTTGGATGGATAAAGAGACTGCCATGCCTTGCTTTTCTTGTAGGAGCGACACAATCAAAAAAGTCCATGCCCCGGGAAACAGCTTCAAAAACATCTTCGATTTCGCCTATACCCAATAAATGCCGTGGTTTCTCTTCGCTGAAATATGGCACACATTCAGAAATCATCTGCAAAAAGATTTCTTTTGAAGCATAAGAGCCGCCAATTGAAATTGCGTTAAAATATTTATCAGTAAATTGGGCCGAAAATTTTCTTAATTCATCAAAACGGCCTCCATGTACCACTCCGTACATCAGCTGGTCCTTTCTTTTATGCGTTTCAAGACTAGTGATAGCCCACCTGCTGGTCCGCTCAAGTGAAAGCTTCGTCGTTTCATAATCCCACAGAGGTGATTCATGGTCATCAAAGGCGACGATAAGATCTGCACCTAATTTCTCCTGGATCTTGATGGATTTCTCCGCGTCGAACCATTCTTTATTACCATTGAGATGCGAAAAGAACCACACGCCATCATCATTGACGAGCGCACTTTTTAATTTCCTTTTTTGTTTTTCTTCAGTCGTTTTCGTAACTGAAGATAATATAGGCAGAGTATCTGCTGGATTGAGAAATACAGATTTGCTGAATTTGTTTAATTTTCTTCCCGAAGCATCTTTAAAAACAACTTTTTTCAACGCAGCTCCGAGTGAAAATACCTGATATCCCCCACTGTCAGTCATGGTGGGTCCATTCCATCCCATGAATTTGCTAAGTCCGCCCATCTTCTCGATGACATCTTCTCCCGGGCGCAGGTGGAGATGATAGGTATTTGATAAGACGATCTGTGCTCCCATGTCATGTAAATCCTTAGGAGCTATCCCCTTCACACTGGCGAGAGTTCCCACAGGTACGAAGGCTGGCGTTTTGATAGGACCATGGGGAGTTGTTAATTCACCAAGCCTGGCACTCGTTTTCTTATCCTTGGCTAGGATGGTGAATTTGAATGAAGAAGAGCTCATACAATGATTGAAAGTATAGCACAATGAATTTACTCATTGCTCAATTGTTCCATTGCTCCATTGTTATATAACATGTAGTGGCGTCATTTATGACGACTTAGTAGTAAAACGCTGCTTAGCATTGCTAAATCGCGATAAATCGCGCCACAACGCTTAACACGTCAGAGCAATGTAACAATCGTAACCATAATATTCATTTTCCTCTTGTCCTGATATTGTTTAGCTTGTATAATCAGTCTAATGAAAGTTAAAGCGCAGAGTGTTGTAAGTGGACAGTATCAGTATTTAGATATCATTACGGCTTTATTTGTTGCTATTTTAATTATCTCTAACATAGCTTCTACCAAAATCTTCTCTTTTGGATCAGTTACCCTCGATGCCGGAATATTACTCTTTCCACTGATTTATATTTTTGGAGATGTTTTGACTGAGGTGTATGGTTATGCGCGTGGACGAAGAGTAATATGGATTGGATTTCTCTGTAATGTACTCATGGCTGCAATTTTCATGCTCGTTACCGTACTTCCTCCAGCAGCGGATTGGCCTAATCAAAAAGCTTTTGAATCTGTGTTAGGTTTTACACCAAGAATTGTTTTGGCGAGTATGATAGCGTATTTCTGTGGTGAATTTATCAATTCATTTATCCTCGCCAAGTTAAAAGTCCGTACACAGGGTAAATTGCTTTGGGTAAGAACAATTGGCTCAACATTGGTAGGTGAATTGTTCGATACACTACTCTTCATCACTATCGCATTTTGGGGAGTCTTCCCGACGCCTGTTATCGTATCACTTATACTGTTTAATTATATTTTCAAAGTAGGGATCGAAACTCTTTTCACTCCGTTCACATACCTACTCGTAAATAAATTGAAGAAAGCAGAGCATGAAGATTACTACGACCGCAAAACTAACTTTAATCCATTTGCGCTTAAATTCAATGCCGACAAATAAGACTGATTTAGAAAATTTAACAAAACTGGGTAAAAAAGCACAACCAGCTCGGACGCTGGAGGTCTTCCCTAACCATGCACCTGGTAACATGACGGTTACGTTAAACTGCAAAGAATTTACCTGTCTTTGTCCACTGACACATCAACCTGATTATGCACAAATTGATATTATCTACGTCCCTGATAAGTTCGTTGTCGAATCAAAATCCATGAAGCTCTATCTGGAAACATACAGAAATGAAGGAGTATTTCATGAACATCTGGCAGTTGATATAGCAAATGATTTTGTAAAATTTGTGAAGCCAAAATCCGTAAATGTCATCGTCCACTTCAACGTCCGCGGAGGCATAGCCATCAGCGCAGACTACCAATGGGACCGTGAAGATACAGCTAATGTTTAGCTGCTGAGTATATCCGCGAGAAATTTTGTCTTTTTACTTTCCTGAAACACACTCCTTATTGCAAGTGTAATCGGAAGTGCCAAAAATGCTCCTAAGATACCAAAGACGTATGTCCAAAAGATAAACGAGAGGAATACAACGATTGCCGGAACTTCTAACCCCTTTCCCATAAAACGTGGAGTAACAACATTATCCATAATAATATTCAAAACAATAATCGCCCCGGCTGTAAACAAGGCGGTCTGTGGTCCATGCTGGATAAACGCAATCAAGACAGGTGGTATACTGGCGAGGATAATACCAAAATTGGGGATATACGCCAGAATAAAAGTGAGGACTCCCCACAATATGGCAAAATCAATTTGTAGTAACAAAAATGTGACAGTGACAATAACGGCAATTAACAGATTGGTTATGGTCTGGATAAGATATTGGCGTTGAATATTCTCAGCCCATGCCGCTAATTGTGTTGCAAAGTGATCATTTTGTTTATAACGTTTTCTGAACTTTTTTATGACACTTTCGGAGGAGATAAGCATGAGAAATAAGGTGAATAAAAATAATCCGACATTTGTACCGCTTGCAATAATAGAACCCAGAAACGAAAATATGGTTTTAATAAATCCATTTTCCCATTCTTTAGGTATTGTTGTCTTTGTAGGTATGTTCCATTGATTTGCTAGCTCGAATGAGGATTTTTGTATAGGAGCCACTTGTCTTTCCATATTGTGCTGGTATGTCGGAAGTTTATTGATAAGTTCTTGAGTAGAAGTATATATAAGCAGCGCCATTCCCCCAAAAAAGAGAAGTACAACAAGTGACATGACGATTATCGAAATCCAGGAAGGAATACCCAGTTTTCTCAGCTTTTGTAAAAGAGGCGCAAAGAGAAATGTTAACGTAAATGCAAAAAACAGCGGCCCAAGAACCCCGCTACTTACCTTAAGTCCGGCAATAATAATAACCACACTAGCTGCCCCAAGTAATACGTTCATCATAAACACTCCAACCTCATGAGCCTAATTATCGCTCCAGAGTACAAGGTTATGATGTGGATCGAGTTATAAGAAGGAAAGAAGACTATGATTATCCCAATGCGGATTTTATTTTATCTCTGATATCAAATAATGTTTTCTTGGGTAAGGTGAATCCTTTATCATACGGAGTCCAATTCTCCCCCCACATTTTATCTTCAAATACTACACCATTAAATTCCACAGGTCTTTCATATCGTGGTACAACATGCCAATGGACATGCCTGACTATATTGCCAAGTGTAGAATAGTTCATCAAATCGGGTTCAAATACTGTACGGATAGCGTCTCTAACATCTTTACCCACCTTTAGCAGTTCTTGCTGTTCTTCTTGTGTGGTATCAAAGAAATCTTCTGCGTGGCGCTTGAGAACGATAACCGATCTACCTAGATATGCTTGATTGGAATGAAGTCCAACTTTCCAATGTTCGTATTCTTTTATGTCCAGCTCTTTAAAATGCTCAGGAGGATTACACGGTTCGCAGGTATCGTTTATCTGATGTAGCTTAGCTT